>NZ_JAGWCS010000033.1:0-35595 GCF_020657705.1 Clostridioides sp. ZZV15-6598
GGGATTCCTTGTAATAATTTTTATAATGAATAATATTTTATCAAATTATATAGGTGAATCAAAAGGGCTTTCAAAAAGACTTTACTCTATGCCTATAACTAGAGTACAGTATTTAATTTACGACTTTGTAGGTTTATGGATTTACTCATTTATATTTCTATTATTATATGTTTTATTCTTTAGAATACTTGGAATAACATTTAAAGGTAATCTTGCCACATTAACCTTAATATGTGCTATATCATCATATTTTATGACTTCAATATCCACTTTTGTAACTAGTTTTTTTAGTAAAAAATATGGTACATTCATAATTTATATATTACTTTTCTTACAAACAATTTTTGGAGGTATTTTTAACATGATAAGTGAAACTTTTACTAAGTTTACAAGTTTATCTCCAACTTATTTGATAGGAGCTCTATATAGTGATTATGAAAGCTTCAAGACTTTAAGTTCAATAAGTAATTTAATTGTAACATGCTTAGTTATCTCTACAATATTGATTATATTCTCTATTGTAAAAGAAAAATATAAATGGAGGGAGATTTAACAATGATTAGATTAATTCTTGCAAATATAAAAAGATATATAAAAAATCCTTCTCTTTTAGCTAGTATGGTCATGATTCCTATTATATTAGTTGTTTCTCTTAATCTTTTTTCTAGTAAATCAGACAATCAATCAATGTACTTTTCTCCAGTAGCAGTTGTATCTAACTCTTCAGGAAAATATGAACATAAATTGATAAATAATTCAAAGCTAAAGGAAAACACATTTAGATTAAATGAAGAAGATAAAGCTATGAACTTACTAAAAAATAATAAAGTTTCTGCAGTATTTGTTTTGGACAAAAACTTTTCAACTGATATAGATAACTTAAAACGACCTGTTGTTAAGTGTTTCAAAACTGAAAATGGTGGTGGTAGTCTTTGGGCAGAATCACAAATAGACTCTTTTATCACTAACTCATTAAAATTAAAATTGGATAAAAATATAAATGAAAAATTAACTAAAACAAGTATAATTGATAAGAAGCCAGATAAAAATAAAAATTCATTTTTCGCAGTTTTCATGATATGTTATTTTATGTATATTAACGCAGCACATCTTGCTTCAGATTTATTTGCATTAAAAAAATCAAATGTTTTAAGAAGACTTATTTCTACAAAACATAAAGACATAAAAATAATTTTTAGTATACTCTTAGGGTTATTTTTTATTCAAGCAATTGTGTACACTTTAATACTTGGATGCCTTACACTTGTTGGAGATTTTAAATTAACTTTAAATATATTAATGATTGTACTAGCAAATAGTTTTGTTTCCACTGGATTTGTATTTTGGATAGCTAGAGTATTTAAAAATGAAAATTCTATAAGCCTTGTAACTACATTTTATTCTTTAATAGGTTTAGCTATATCTATATCTAGTCTGATACCATCAATGAGTGAATTATCATTTATGACTAATCTATCAAAGCTTACACCTTTTTACTGGACTATAAACGCCATTAAAAGCAATGATAGTATTTTAATAAATGTAATCGTTCTAATACTTATTGGAATAGTATTTGTAACAGCTGGAAGTTTTAAATTAAGAGATTTTGCAAAAAACTAATAATTACTAAATATAGTTAGTATATAATTTTATACAATATTAACATAATATTTCAATATGTTAAATCATTTTATATTATATTTTTATAGTTAGTTTTATCCATACTTTAAGCCAAACTTAATATTATATATTAATATTTTTGACTTGTCAAGTATTTTATGATATAATATTAATTATTAGATAATTAAAGCATTGTACCCAAATTGCAATATCTAAAATTCAGTTTGGAGGTATAACTAACATATGTATAATATCGGCGAAAGTGTGATGTATCCAAAAGAGGGAGCCTGTTATGTAAGTGATATTGTAACAAAGGAAATAAATAAACATAGGCAGAGATACTATGAATTAACTGTCATTTTCAATAGTACTCTTAAAATTTCGATTCCTGTTCTGAATGCTGACAAGATTGGTGTACGTCCAATTATGAACGAAAATGAAGTTGATAATTTTATCCAATCTATTGATAAAATAGATGGTGTATGGATTTTTGATAGAAAGAAACGACTTAAATTATACCATGATAAATTTCATTCAGGAGATGTCTTTGAGATTGTAAAATTAATTAAGATGCTTATGATACAAGATTGTTCAAAACAATTATGTAGCACAGATAAGGACTTTCTAAATAAAGCTCAGAGATTTGCTTTGTCGGAATTAGCTGCCGCTCAATGTAAATCCTATGCAATCGTATTAGACGAAATGAAAAAACATATCCTAAATCCTAAAAATAATAATTAAACCAGTCTTAAAGACTGGTTTTATTTTTTAGATTAATCATATTTATTACCATACTTTACTTTAAATTTGCTAAAAAAACCAAGTGTAAATCAGTAATATGATTTACACTTGGTCAACAAAACCTAATCTTCCTCAAGTTCTTTTTTTTCTTCCAATAACACATTTAATTCATTTGCTTCTAAAATCTGCGCTTCTAGAGTGTCAAGTAACTCTTGTTGCCATTCCACACATTTATCTTTGTAATCAAAAGGTAGCGTTCTGTCAACTATGTACTTATCGATACATTCCTCCGCACTTTTAACTATTTGTTTTCTCTCATCAATAAATTTTTCCAATTCTACTAAGGCTTCTTCATAAGCTTTTTTACTCATATAAATTCCCCCTTTGTACAATTATTCTACATTAAAATGATTTTTCCTCTTTTTTGTATATAAATTTATTTGTATATAACTTTTCCATCAATATCTTTTATAGTTTGACATCCAGTTAATATCATAGAACCACTTAATTCTGACTGAAGTTTATTTACATAAGTTTCTACACCATCAGTTGCTCCACCAAATGAAGCTGTCACGAAAGGTCTTCCTATTAATACTGCATCAGCTCCTAGACCTATCATTTTTAATACATCTAATCCAGTTCTAACTCCACCATCTGCAAGTATTGTAACTTTACCTTTAACAGCCTCAGCAATCTTTGGTAAAACTTCACATGCTCCTGGTGTACAGTCAAGTACTCTTCCTCCATGATTTGATACAACTATTGCATCTACACCTGCTTCAACTGCCATTAATGCATCTTCTACAGTCATTATTCCCTTTAATATGAATGGTAATTTAGTAGATTTAACTAATTCTTTTATTTGTTCAACATTTTTAGGAAGTACTGGCTTTCCATGTAGTGATAAAGTTACTAAACCACAAGCATCTATATCAACTCCTACTGCAAATGCTCCAGCTTCTTCAGCTAATCTTATCTTTTTTATAATATTTTCATTGTCCCAAGGTTTAATAAATACAATTCCAGCACCATTATACTTTTTAACTACATCTAAATTTTCCATTAAAAATGCATCTACAGCTGTATCTCCAACCATTGCATAGATACCACTATTGGCACATCCTGCAACTACTGGTTCTATGTAATCTCTTTCATTTATTTTTCCACCCATATTTAAAGTAGTTCCTGTTACTGGAGCTGCAAATATAGGAGCACTCATTTTTTTACCAAACATTTCTATAGATGTATCAGGATTTGAAACATCATGTATTACTCTCATATTTACTTTCACTTTTTCTAAGCTCTTACTATTTTCTATAAAAGAAGAACCACTTCCTTTACCTCCCATGCCAGGTACTTCACCTGCACAGACGACTCCATTACAAACTTTACAAACTTTACAACTTCCATTTAAATTTTCTCTAGCATTTTTTAATAGTTCATTATAATCCATCTCTAATCCCCCATTAATTATAGTAATTTATATTATATATATTATATCACATTATTTTTACAGTATATTTTTCAAGAAGCTTTTTCTATGTATAGGAGTTATCCCATGTTTTTCAATAGCTTTATAGTGTTCTTTTGTTCCATATCCCTTATGAGATTTAAATCCGTATTCTGGATATATTCTATCATATTGGTACATTATACTATCTCTAGTAACCTTCGCCAATATACTTGCTGCTGCTATTGATATAGATTTTGAATCTCCTTTTATAATTGGATTTTGAACTATATCAATTCCTGGTATTGTTGCTGCATCAACAAGCAAATAATCTGGTGTTTGTTTTAAACAATTTATAGCCTTTTTCATTGCCATATATGTAGCATTTAATATGTTAAATTCATCTATTTCTTCGTTATTTACTATCCCTATTCCATAATCTAATGCTTCTTTTTTTATTACTTCAAAAAGCTCATCTCTTTTTGCTTCACTTAGTTTCTTAGAATCATTTACTCCTTCTATTTTTGTATTTTTCTTAAACACTACAACGGAAGCTACAACAGGACCTGCAAGTGGCCCTCTTCCAGCTTCATCAATTCCTCCAATATATAAATATCCTTTATTGTATCCTTCATTTTCAAACATGTTTATAGTTTCTAATCTTTCTGCTTCTTTTCTAATATTGTCCAACTTCTTGGCAAGTTTTATAGCCAGACCTTGAACAGATTTTCTTTCGTCTACTCTTAATATTTCTATATATTCCATATACTTTTCAACTTCCAAAGTCTCAATTATTTCTTTAATCTCCCTCACACTTTTGTTTTGCATACTATCCCCTCATCTTTCACCTGTAAAAATATTCTTGCCTTAAATATATTAAAAATCTACTAACTTAGAATTTAATTACATCCACTATATCCACATTTTAAGCATATACTACATCCACCTGTATGTGCGATTCCTTCACTGCCACACTCAGGGCATACAAACTTTTCGTCTTCCTCAAAATTTTTATTTTTTAGTTCTTTGGCTTTTTCATCTTTATTATCTTTTTCTTCTTTATTATTTTTATAAGATTCTTTTTTATTATCTTCTTTTTTGTTATTTTCTTTTTTATTATCTTCTTTTTTTTCATTTATTAAGATTCCACTCCTTTTGCATCCATCTCTAAATATTGTCACTCCCTTAAGACCAGCTTCCCATGCCTTAACATATATGTTGAAAACATCTTCAATTGTAGTTTCAAAAGGTATATTTATTGTAGATGATATAGAAGCATCAATATACTTTTGCCATACTTTTTGCATATTTATTCTTTCTTCATATCCTATATTCATAGCAGTAACAAAAAAATCTGGTAAACATTCTTCATCTGTAATGCCTTTTTTATCCATATATTCTTTAACTATTGGAGTATACACTTTATAATACACATCTTCATCATGTAAACTTTCAGTTTTTCTTATATATGAAAGATTAAATATAGGTTCTATTCCTCCACTAATACCTATCATTGTAGATATAGAACCTGTAGGAGGTATAGTTAAGAGTTGTGAGTTTCTAAGCCCATACTTTTTAACCATCTCTTTAATATCATCGTTTAAGTTTTCTATAAAAAATCTAGATTTAGAAATATTTTCATATTTGTACTCACTAAATGTGCCATATTCTTTAGCAATTAAAGATGATTGTTTTACAGCTTCGTTAAGCATAGTTTTACCAATTAAATCACACAATTCTAAAGATTTATCAGAACCATATCTTATCCCCATCTTTATAAGCATGTCAGCAATACCCATTACACCTAAGCCTATCTGTCTATATTTGTAGACACTATCTCTTTGTTCTTGTAATGGATGTAAATTTAATCCCTCATCTAATACATCATTTAAAGCTACCACAGCTTCTCTAACACAAGATTTTAACTTGTTAATATCAAAGGTAGCATGTTCCCCAAACGCTTGTATTACAAACTCTGATAAGTTTATTGAGCCAAGCAAACAGCTTCCTCCACTTGGAAGTGGCTCTTCTGCACAAGGATTTACTCCTGAAAAGCAAAAATCCTTATCTTCACTCATAAAGTTATATGTTTTTATTTTGTCCCAAAATAATATGCCTGGTTCTGCATAATCCCAGTTATTTTTCACGAACTTATTAAACAAATCATATGCATTTACTATCTTGACTATTTTTTCTCCAGTGGTTTCAACTTCAAAAGTACAATTATACAACTTTTTTTCCTTTACGGCTTGCATAAACTCATCTGTTACTCTTACAGAAATATTTGCTTTAGTAACTTTCTCCAAATCGGTTTTTATGTCTATAAATTCCTCTATTTCTGGATGATTTACATCCATAGAAATCATAAGAGCTCCCCTTCTACCTCTTTGCCCAATCAAACCTGTTGTCATGCTATAAAGTTCCATAAAGGACACTGCTCCAGTTGTATATTTTGCAGCATTATTTACTTTTGCACCTTTGGGTCTTAATTTTGAAATATCAATTCCAACCCCTCCACCATAACTAAAAGTTCTAGCAAGTTTTTTTGCAGTGTCAAAAATATCTTCTATACTGTCTTTTGGTGGCTCTATCACATAACAATTAGAATAAGTTATTTTTTTACCTTCTTTATGTAAACCTCTATTTGCTAAAATTCTACCTGCAAATAAAAACCTCTTTTGTCTTATTAACTTTGATATTCTTGGACTATTATTTGAAATTCTCTTTATCCATTCATCAAAACTTTCTCCATTGTGTCTATACTTATTTTTCCATATTGATTTTTGTAATTCATCAAATTCCCAAGCCTTATGTCTTATTTCTGAACGTCTTTCTCTATATAATATGTAGTGTTTTGCTATATCTTTTCTATTTGATTCCATAAGTAATACTTCAACTATATCTTGGATTTCTTCTACCGATAAGCATTTCTCCATAGAATTATAATCATTAGCGATTTTTCTAGATATATCATATGCTAAATCTCTGTCTACTCCACCTTCACTATTTATACTAGCCTTATAGACAGCATCTTCAATCTTACTTTTACTAAAAAGTTCTTTTGTCCCATCTCTTTTTATTATGTACTTCATTTTTAGACCTCCAATAAATTAGTATTACATTAATACACCTATTAGTTGTAATTCTAAACAAACTTTTTTCTACATTTGCATGTTTTCATATTAATTATCTCACATAATATATATTATACTATTTTCTATTCAATATAACACGCTTTATAGTTTTCTCAGTTAAGGAAATGAACTTCATATATTCTAAATATCTTATATTAAAAACTCAAAAATAATATAAAAAAGTATATAAAAGCGTAATTATACTCTTATATACTTTATTTTTTTATAAATTTTATCATTTTTCATTCCATTATTTTCTATAAGAATTAATAATAAATTCTTTATATTTTGCATATAAATATGTTCTATACCATAAATATTATTTGTAAATATACATAACAAAATTCAACCTAACAATAATCTATCTTTAATCTACTATATTTAATATTCATTTACATAAAAAGTTTTACATATCAAAAAGGAATTGCCTATCAAATGATCTTAATCACTTTAAGGCAATTCCCATATGTATTAATTTTCTTTATTATTGTACAGCTTTACTACTTTGAGATGGAATAAAGTTTCCTATTATTCCTGCTATTACAACTGGAACAATCCAGTTAAATCCTAATGAAGCAAATGGTAAGCTATTAACTAAAGGAATATTTATACCAAAGCTTGTTGCAACTGTTAATACACTTACTAACAATGCCATATATGCAGCGCATCTGAATACGTTGTTATTTTTAATTTTATTACTAAATAATGCTAGTATAACTAGAGTTATAGTTGCTGGATATACCATACTTAATATAGGAGAAGAGAATTTTATTATTGTACTTACTCCAAAGTTTGATATAATCGCACTAAATACACAAACTGCTATAACTATATGCTCATATTTTAATTTTCCATCTGTAAGTGTTGAGAAATATTGACCTGCTGCTGAAGAAAGACCTATAGCTGTTGTTAAACATGCTAATGCAACTATAATAGCCAACAAAATCTTACCTGTATTTCCAAGTAATGCTGCTGTTATTGAAACTATTAAAGCTGTTTGTTGAACATCTTGTCCATATATCTTAGATACAGTTGCTCCAAGGTAACATAATCCACCATAAACTAGTGCCATACCTACTACCGCTATAACACCTGCACTTACTGTAGCTTTCATCTTTTCTTTTTCACCTGTATAACCTTTAGCTATTACTGACATGATTATAATTGATGCAAATACACTAGCTGCCAATGCATCCATTGTTTGATATCCTTGAGTTATACCTTCTGCAAATACATTTTGTATTAAAGAAGTATCTCTTATGTCTCCTAATGGAGATACAATACCTTTAACTATTAATACTGCTAAAGCTATAAGTAAAGCTGGAGTTAAAATTGACCCAACTATATCTACAACTTTTGATGGTCTTATTGTTAAAACCAATACTATAGCAAAGAATACTATAGAGAATATTACTGGGCTTATTCCTGAACCTATTGTAGGTAATATACCCATTTCATAAGTTGTTGCTGCTGTTCTAGGTATTGCCAAAAGCGGCCCTATACAAATTACCATTGCACATCCTAATACAATACTTAATCCTTTACCAGCTCTTGAAAACATTTTTGATGTGTCTCCATTGAACTTAGTTGCTGCTATAACTGCTAATAATGCCAAACCACCATCTGCGAAAAGGAATCCTATGAAGGCTACTAGCCAACTACTTCCGGATAAAACTCCTAGATATGGAGGGAATATTAAGTTCCCAGCACCAAAAAACATTGCAAATAGTGCAAATCCAATTACAATTACATCTTTAAACTTGATTTGTTTCTCACCCATTTAAAGCACCCCCATTTGAATTTTACTACTTTTTATTACATTTTACCAAAAAATAAGTCCAATCTCTTCTTAAATGAAAACCTTTTGACGAGATTTTATTTAATTATACATTTTTGACTTAAACTTGTCAATTATGTTTCATAATTTATAAAATCTTCGCAATATTTAGTACAACTTTCTTAATTAAATAAAATTAACATGTATACTTTAAACATATATGTTTTTTTTATTTTTATTTAATTTTTCTTGACAAAGTTAAAACTTTTAAATCATCTTAATTGTGTGACTTTTTGAATTATTTGCATTATTTCTAATTTATATTGCTTTATATACAATATTAATGCATACATCACTCTCCTTTTATTTTTGTATAATTTTTTAAGTTCAATTTAAATTTTAAATATTTAAATATTTTGTGTTTATTATATAATCTGAAAAAAAAGCAGTCAATATGATTTTTAATTTTTTTAATTTTCAAAATTATGATACTCAAAAAATCGTTTTCCTTTTATCATAACTTCTATTTACGTTAATTCTTGTAGTATTTTGTATTTATTTTGCTAAACTCCCTATTAATTTTACTGAATTTCAATTCTACACTCATAGACTTTTCACTTACTAGAGTGCTCTCAAATCATTTTTTCTGAAAATTTTTTATTATGATTTATTGATTTATTTTTCTTCATAGAAACTATATCCTAAGTTCCAACTTACTAAAACTTTGCAGTTGCTGGTATTCAACTTATTCTACTTATTTTTTAGAATTTAATGAATAATCTTAATATAAACCAATTAGAAAACAATTTAATAATTTACATAAGTTATTTATATGTTCAAATGCCTTAAATTTTATTTTATTATTTTATTATTGTCACAATTTTATTTATATAATATTTTTGTAAAAATCAACTAATACATATATCTGAACTTATAATATTTCTTTAAATATCTTTTATAAAGACCTATTATCGTTAAAAAATAAACATTATTTTTTTTTTAATACTTTTACCTAATTTTACTATATTAAATACAAATAATTAGTATATACTCAGAAAATAAAAAGAGTTATCTATATAAATAGTTTCATTTATTATAGATAACTCTTTTATTTTCAGATACTTATATTTCAATTAAATAAGTTTTAATTTGTTCCAAGTGTATTAGATTGACTCTTTGATGGTATAAAATTACCAATTATTCCAGCTATTATAACTGGAACTACCCAGTTAAATCCTAATGAATGAAGAGGTAAAGAATTTACTACTGGAACACTTACTCCATAACTAGATATAACTGTTAATATACTTACAAGCAGTGACATATATACTGCTCCTTTGTATACATTATCATTCTTAATCTTTTCATTAAAGAAAGCTAAAATTATTAAAACAATTGATGGTGGATAAACTATACTTAATATAGGAGAAGCTATCTTTATTATAGTTCCAACACCAAAAGATGCTACTACTGCACTGAATACAGATACAGCTAATACTATTTTTTCATAACTTAATTTACCTTTTGTAAGTCTAGAAAAATATTGCCCTGTTGCAGATGTAAGACCTATAGATGTAGTTAAACAAGCTAGTGATACTACTATTGCTAAAATCACTTTTCCAACATTTCCAAGTAATCCTTGTGTTATATTTACTATTACTTGTGATTGTACTGCATCTGTTCCATACATTGTTGATACAGTTGCTCCAAGGAAACATAATCCACCATAAACTAGTGCCAATCCTCCACAAGCAAGAACACCTGCTTTACCAATCATCTTTAACTTGTCACTAATATTAGTATATCCTTTTTCATTTAGAGATACTATCAGTACTGATGCAAGCGCTATTGCTGCAAATGCATCCATTGTCTGGTAACCTTGACCAATACCTTCTGCAAATACATTAGGTATCATAGGTTTATCTATTACCTCTCCAAGAGGAGATACAACACCTTTTATAATTATGAATGCTAAAGCTATTAGAAGAGCTGGAGTTAAAAACTGTCCAACTATATCTACGACCTTAGATGGTCTTACTGTTAATACATATGATATCGCAAAATAAACTATACAGAATAATAACACTGGAATTGAGCTTCCAAATAGAGGCATCATACCCATCTCATAAGTTGTTGCACCTGTTCTTGGTATAGCTAAGAATGGTCCTATACATAAAATATCTACACAACCTATAAGAATCCCCAATTTCATACCACATCTTTTAAACATTTCTACTACGTTTCCATCGAATTTAGCTGTAGCCATTACTGCTAGAAGTGCCAAACCAGCATCGGCAAATGTAAATCCTAAGAAGGCAATTAACCATTCTGGACCTGTAATTATTCCCAAGTATGGTGGAAATATTAAGTTACCTGCTCCAAAGAACATTGCGAATAATGCAAATCCAAATACTATTACATCTTTGGTCTTACCCATTATAAAATCCCCCTTTTTAACCTTATTAAATTAACAAAATTTCTCAATTGTTCACGTTTGCATAAATAAATTAACTAAAACAATAAGAATCCATTATTAAATTAATAAAATTAAATAAATTAAATTTTTAATATATTGTATTTATTTGTGCTTATTATATATTATATGAAACAAGCAAGTCAATATGCCAAAATTGCAAATTATCACACTGATTTTAATTTTCAAAAAATTAGGTGTATTTGTCTTAAATTAATATTTTTGAAAGTTTTCTAATCTAATTTACATTTTTATGTGGCAATTTTTGTCTATATTTCAGAAAAATAAAAAAACCTTTTAAAAAAAGGCTTTTTTTTATTTGTAATATTAATTTTTTAACCCAGCTTTAAAATCTATCTTTTAACACTCTCTGGCACTTCTAGTGTTATATTGCCTATTTTTCCATCTCTAAACTCATTTAAAACAGTTGTAGCTATACGTGTATAATCAAGCTCTTTCCCACCTGTTATGAATCCTCTTTTGTGACCAATCATATCCATTGTTTCAATTGGAGTTTCTCCTAAAGAGTCT
The DNA here is from genome assembly GCF_020657705.1 of Clostridioides sp. ZZV15-6598. Classification (NCBI taxonomy): domain Bacteria; kingdom Bacillati; phylum Bacillota; class Clostridia; order Peptostreptococcales; family Peptostreptococcaceae; genus Clostridioides; species Clostridioides sp. ZZV15-6598. Next base: position 11,727 of record NZ_JAGWCS010000033.1, read on the forward strand.
AATTTATATCTAGCTTTCAACTTTTCTGGCTCTATTATCATAAGTTTTTCTATAAGTCTTAAAGCTAAAGTCTCAACGTCTAAAATCTCATCTTTTATAGCTCTACTAAATGCTAAGTTTAAGGCAACTTCTTGGTCTTCAAACTTTGGCCAAAGTATTCCAGGTGTATCTAAAAGTTCAAGATTTCCCTTTAATCTAACCCATTGCTTACCTTTAGTTACTCCTGGCTTATCTCCTGTTTGAGTACTTTTTCTACCTGTTAATTTGTTTATAAGAGATGATTTACCAACATTTGGTACACCAACTATCATTATTCTTATAGCTCTTTCCTTTCTTCCTTTATCTTTTAAAGAACTCATTTTTTCTCTAGTTACGTTCTTACATTCTTCTACTATCTTATTTACACCTACACCTTTTATTGTATCTACTGGTATAGCTTTTATGTTATTCTTTTTATAGTACTCAATCCATTGATTTAACTTATCTTTATCTGCCATATCGCTTTTATTTAATACAACTACCCTAGGCTTATCTCCTACAAGCATATCTATATCTGGATTTTTGCTACTAAATGGGATTCTAGCATCTAGAAGTTCAACCACTACATCAATTAGTTTTAAGTTATTTTTTACTAATTCTTTAGTTTTCTTCATATGACCTGGATACCAGTTTATATGTAGATTATTATCCATAAGATACTCATCATATTCATTTGACATATATATCACTCCTTTAAAATAGTATGTTATTATTACCTAATTTTACTTAAAAATATATCTACTTAAATCCTTACATTGTCACCCTTTTAACATCATACTTTACATAATATTATCTTCTTATTTTTAGTATTATTTCAAAATATAATCCAATATTTATTGATTTTATTTTCAATTTTAAAATTCCTAAATCTATCAATAAATAGTATATTTTCAACAAATAATCATATCTACTTACACTTTAACTATTTGTTATTATTTCAATTAAAATAGAAAGAGGACTGATAAATCAGCCCCCCATTTATAAGTAAAGTTTTTAATTATCTATTTCTAGCTTCTTTTATCTTAGCAGCTTTACCTACTCTACCTCTTAAGTAGTTTAGTTTAGCTCTTCTTACTTTACCTTTTCTAGTTACTTCTATTTTTTCTAGTTTTGGAGAGTGAACTGGGAAAGTTCTTTCTACACCAACATTGAAAGACATTTTTCTAACTGTGAAAGTCTCTCTTGCTCCTCCACCTTGTCTCTTTAATACTACACCTTCGAATATTTGTATTCTTTCTCTTTTTCCTTCTATAATTCTAACATGTACTTTAACTGTGTCCCCAGGTCCAAAATTAGGAACTTCATTTTTTAATTGTTCTTGCTCAATTGCTCTTAGCATTTCATTCATCTTTCTTCCTCCTAGATATCATAGACGTTCTTAACTACCCGACCAGTGTAAACAGAGGAACGCCCGTATTTTCAACATTTTATATTATACTATACTTCTATAGTTATTACAAGCATTTTTATATTTTTAATTCCATTTATAGCCACTTTATTGTATACATGTATATTAAGTTTTTATTATATATGTTTTTATTTTTCTTGAGATTTTTTATATAAGTCTAATCGTCTTTCCTTAGTTATTCTTATAGATTCTTCTCGTCTCCACTCATCTATCTTTTTATGATTTCCTGATAAAAGCACTTCTGGCACTTTTAACTCTTCAAACTCCCTAGGTCTTGTGTAATGAGGATACTCCAATAGATTATCTTTAAATGACTCCTCTTCAAATGACTCGTCCTGATTTAATACTCCTGGAATTAACCTTGATATAGAATCTATCATTATAAGTGCAGGTAGTTCTCCTCCAGTTAGTACATAATCTCCAATTGAAATTTCATCAGTTACTATTAAATCAATGATTCTTTCATCTATTCCTTCATAGTGACCACATAGAAGTATTATATCTTCTTTGATAGACATCTCTTCTACTATGGATTGATTGTATACCTTACCTTTTGGAGTTAAATAAATTACTCTTGGATTGTTTATATTGTGAGTTTTTATTATATGCTTATATGTGTCATATATAGGTTGAGGAGTCATCACCATACCAGCTCCTCCTCCAAATGGATAATCATCTACTTTTTTATGTTTATTATTAGAAAAATCTCTTATGTTATATATATGCACATCAATTATACCTTTTTCAACTGCTCTTTTCATTATACTTTCATTCATATATGAATTAAATATTTCTGGAAAAAGCGTCATTATATGAAATCTCATATTACCACCTAATCTATCATACCCTTAATAGGGTCTATAATCATTTTTCTTTCATCTATATCTATAGTAGGTACAAATTTTTTTATAGCTGGTATCATAAATTCTTTATCTTCCTCACCTTTTATTACATAGACGTCATTTGCAGAATATTGAAGTACATCCTCCAAAATTCCTACATGTTTTCCTTCTATAGTTAAAACTTCCATACCAATCATGTCTGCTATAAAAAACTCACCTTCTTCAAGGTCTCTACTCTCTTCCCTAGACACATACATAAATTTATTTTTTAGCTTTTCTGCTTTTTCTATAGTGTCTATACCTTTTATCTTCATTATAACCATAGAACCTTTATATCTTACATTTTCTACAGTCCACTTGTTGTTCAAATCTTTTCCTAAATAAAAATCTTTCAATTCATCAAATCTATCTATATCATCAGTAAGTGGATAAACTCTTACCTCACCTTTTAGACCTTGTGTGTTTACTATTTGTCCTACCTTAAAATGAGTTAATTTTTCTTTCATATTATCACCTTCTTTAAAAAATTTAATCTTATGTTACCATATCATCATAAATTCTCAAAACTGTACACAGTTATACAAAAAGGACTAGGCACTATACCTAATCCTCCTCTTTACACTATCTCAAGAGAAACTTTTATGTTTTCTCTATTTGCAACAGATCTTACGACAGTTCTTATAGCTTTAGCTATTCTTCCCTGCTTCCCAATAACCTTACCCATGTCATCTTGAGCAACTGTAAGCTTTAAGACGATACCATCATTGTCTTTAAATTCCTCAACAACAACCGAGTCAGGATTATCAACTAGAGCCTTAGCTATATCTACAACTAGCTCTTTCATATATTTCATCTCCTAAAGTAACCTCAACAATAAGTATTTACTTATACTACTTGCTAAGAGAAAATTATTTTGCTTGTTTAGAAGCTTCGAATTTTTCTATTACTCCATTTTTTACAAGTAATTTTTTAACTACTTCTGTTGGTTGAGCACCAGTAGCTAACCATTTTATAGCTTTTTCATCATTTATTCTTACTTGTTTAGGTTCAGAAATTGGATTATAGTATCCTATTTCTTCTATAAATTTTCCATCTCTTGGAGCTCTTGAATCAGCTACTACTATTCTGTAGAAAGGTTTTTTATTAGCTCCCATTCTTTTTAATCTTATTTTAACTGCCATTACAGTCACCTCCGAATAATTTTTACTATTTTTTATATTTTATTTAAAAAAAGGTAAACCGCCTAAGCCGCCCCTTTTCTTCATACTTTTTTGTGAACCAGCAAACATCTTCATCATTTTTTTCATTTCATTAAGTTGTTTTATAAGTCTATTTACATCTTGTACAGTAGTTCCACTACCTCTAGCTATTCTTTTTTTTCTAGAAGCATTTAATATTCCTGGGTTACGTCTCTCATATGTAGTCATTGATTGAATTATGGCTTTAGTTCTATTCATTTCTTTACCATTCAAATCTACATCTCCAAGTTGGTCTTTTATATTTCCCATACCAGGCATCATACCAAGTATCTTGTCTAGAGGTCCCATATTCTGTATTTGTTCCATTTGTTGTAAAAAATCTTCAAAATCTAGTTCTTGTTTTTTGATTTTTTGTTCTAATTCCTTAGCTTTTTCTAAATCCATACTTTCTTGTGCTTTTTCTATTAGGCTTAATACATCTCCCATACCTAATATCCTTGATGCCATTCTGTCTGGGTGGAAAGGTTCTATATCATCTAGTTTCTCTCCCATACCCATAAACTTTATAGGTTTTTGTGTTACTGCTCTTATTGAAAGTGCAGCTCCACCTCTAGTATCTCCATCTAACTTAGTTAATACTACTCCATCAACACCAAGTGCTTCATTGAAGCTTTCTGCAACATTTACTGCATCCTGACCTGTCATAGAGTCTACAACTAAAAGTATCTCATGTGGCTTAACTTCTGACTTAATTGACTTTAACTCATCCATAAGCACTTCATCTATATGAAGTCTACCAGCGGTATCTATAATAACCAAATCGTTAGCATTTTTAATTGCATGACTTAAACCTGCCTTAGCGATATTTACTGGATTTTCTTTATCTCCCATATTGAATACAGGTATATCCAATTTTTCTCCAACAACCTGAAGTTGCTTTATAGCTGCTGGTCTATAAATATCACAAGCTACCAATAAAGGTTTCTTGCCTTGCTTTTTAAAATATCCTCCAAGTTTTCCTGCTGTTGTAGTTTTACCTGCCCCTTGCAATCCAACCATCATTAAAATTGTAGGAGGTTTTGAGGAAATCATTACTTTACTTTGTACATCCCCCATTAAACTTGTAAGTTCTTCATTTACAATTTTTATTACATGTTGAGCTGGTGTCAAACTTTGCATGACCTCTTGTCCAACACTTCTCTCTTGAACTTTTTTTATAAAATCTTTAACTACCTTAAAGTTAACATCTGCTTCAAGAAGAGCAAGTTTAACTTCTCTCATAGCATTTTTTACATCTGCTTCTGTAAGTTTTCCTTTTGATTTTAACTTACTAAATGCCTCTTGTAGTTTATCCGACAATCCTTCAAATATCATTTTATCATCTCCCTACATACATCTTCTATATTTTCTAGCTTAGGGATTAAATTAGCACAATCTCTATTGTGCAATAAATCTTCTTTAATGTCAATAATTTTATTTCTTATAAATTTAATATTTTTTTCCTGTTCTTGAAGCTTAGATACTAAATGTAGCTTTTCTTCATAATCTCTTAGTATCTTTTCTGAACGTTTTAATGTATCATATACACCTTGTCTCGATACACTTAAATTTTCACTGATTTCACCTAAAGAGTAATCCTCTTCATAGTATAGAGCTACTATCTCTTTTTGCTTATCAGTTAGTAATTCTTTATACTGTTCAAATAACAATCCAATTTCGACCATTTTTTCTATATTCATATCTTACACTTCCTAGCAGTATACTGTAAAGGTTATTTACTTTACACTATTGTATTTTATATCATATAAACACTCTTGTCAACCATTATTTTTAAAAGAATACTAGTTACCAAATAATGCATCTGAAAATGATTTTGCATCAAAATCCTGTAGGTCTTCTACTCTTTCTCCAACCCCAATAAGTTTTACAGGTACATCTACTTCTGACTTTACTGCAAGCACTACTCCACCTTTTGCTGTTCCATCAAGTTTTGTAAGTACTATACCTGTTATATCTGCAACTTCTTTAAATGTTTTAGCTTGAACAACTGCATTTTGACCTGTTGTAGCATCTACTACAAGAAGTACCTCACGTTTTGCTTCTGGAAATTCTCTATCTACTATTTTAAATACTTTTCCAAGTTCATTCATAAGATTAGCTTTGTTGTGTAATCTTCCAGCTGTGTCACATATTAATAAATCTGTCTTTCTAGCTTTTGCTGCCTTTATAGCGTCAAATACTACTGCTCCTGGGTCTGCACCTTCTTGATGCTTTATTATATCTACATTAGTTCTATTTGCCCAGATTTCTAATTGCTCTGTTGCTGCTGCTCTAAATGTATCTGCTGCTGCCAATAAAACTTTTTTTCCGTCTTTTTTGTATCTATTTGCCAATTTTCCTATTGTAGTAGTTTTACCTACTCCATTTACACCTACCATTAAAATTATACATGGAGCTGGTTCTATATCTAATGTAGAGTTTTCATTTGTAAGGATATCTTCAACTATAGATTTAAGTTCTTCTCTTACCTTTATTGGTTCAGTAATTCCCTTTTGCTTTATTGTATCTCTTAGTTTTTCAATTATTTCCATAGTTGTATTTACACCAACATCTGCTGTTATTAAAATTTCCTCTAAATCCTCAAGTAATTCTTCATCTACTTTTGTATATGATTTTAAAACCTCATCTATTCTATCAGTTATTCCTTGTTTTGCCTTTGTTAATCCTTGTTTTAATCTTTCAAACAAATTAACTTTCTTTTCTTCACATTCCTCTTCTTTGTTTGCATAATCTTCATGTTCAGCTTCTTCAGCATAATTATCATTGTTTAAGTCTTCTATTTCACTATCTAGAGAATCGTTATTTATTAACTCTTCTATATCTTGTTCATTAATATCTATCTTATCTTCTTCTTTTTCTTCTATATCTATATCTTCTTCACTACTTTCATCAACAACTTCTTCTTCAGTTTCCTCTGGAATATCTTCTACTTTATCTACAACCTCTTCCTCAAACCCCGAAAAAATTGTTTCTTCTACATTTTCTAAATTGTCAGCACCACTTTCTATTTCTTCTTCTGATTCAATGTCTTTTTTTTCTAATTCCTTATCCTTATCCTTGTCTTTGCCAAAACCAAATAATTTTTTTAACACTATTCTTCCTCCTATGTCAATCTAAGTTATATAATATCAGTTATCTCTTGAGCTTCTTTTAGTTTTAAACTAATAACTTTTGAAATAGCTTTTTCTTGCATTGTAACTCCATAGATATAATCAGCAGCTTCCATAGTTCCTCTTCTATGAGTTACTGATATAAATTGTGTTTCTTTAGATAAATCTTTTAAAAATTCTCCAAATCTAAATATATTTGCGTCATCAAGTGGAGCCTCAATTTCATCTAATATACAAAATGGTGTTGGTTTTGTAATTAATATTGCAAATAATATGCTTATTGCAGTTAAAGCTTTTTCTCCACCAGACAGTAGATTTAAATTCTTCATCTTTTTACCAGGTGGTTGAGCTGTTATTAGTATATCACTTTCTAATAAGTTTTCTTTATCTAAAATAGTTAATTCGCCACAACCACCACCAAAAAGTCTTTTGTACACATACTTAAAGTTTTTACTTATTTCTTCAAATTTAATCTCAAATTCAGATTTCATATTTTCTTCTAATGTATGTATAAGTTTTTCTATCTCCTCCATAGATTCTTCTAAATCTTGTTTTTGTTCACTATAAAAATCATATCTTTCTTTTATTTCTTCATATTCTTTGATAGAATCTATATTTATATTCCCAAGACTTCTTATTTCTCTCTTTAGATTTTCTAAGAATTTTCTATCTATCTCTAGATTCTCATCCTTGATTTCCAATGCTTGTACTAAAGTCATTTCATATTGTTCAAATAACTTATTTATATATGTGTCTTGACTAGTTTTTAATCTTTCTAATCTTCCACCAACCTTAAATAAACTCTCTTTAAGTTCTATATGTTGTCTATCTATAATCTTTAACTCTTTACTAATTTCATCAAAATTATTTTTCAAGTCATCTTTAGCTATTTTTCTAGTTTCAAGATTTCTATTGCTGTCTGCTAATTGTTTAGTTAAGTTTTCTTTTTCTTTTTCTTCAATAGATATAGAATCCTGTAACTTAACTATTTCTTCTTCTTCATAATTTAATGATTCATCTAATTGTTTAGTTTTTTCTTCTAACTCACAATTTTCACCAGATATTCTTTTTATATCTCTGACTATGCTATTATAAGCTTCTGTTTTCTTTACTAAAGTTAGGTTTAATTCATCGAATTCTGCTTTTTCTTTATCATACAAATCATTATATTTTTTTATTTCATCACTTAATATATCAATTTTTTCTTTATTTTGATTGTATGTATTTTCTAATGCTTCCATGTCTTTTTTAACAATGTCACTTTTTTCAAGTGTATAATTTAAGTTAGATCCCAAATCACTTTTCTCATTATCTAACCTAGTAATACTAGATTTTAAAGATTCAATCTCAGATTCAATATTTTCTATACTTGTACTCTTTATTATAATACTTTTTTCTAAATCTTTTACTTCATTTTCAACTAAGTCAATTTCATCTTTTATATTTTTTATATTTTTATTTAGGGATTCTTTTGTAAGTTCTAGACCTGAAATCTCAACCTTAACATCCTTTATTTTTTCTGTATATTCGTTAATAAATCTTTTTCTTGATAATATATTTCCGTTAGTTTTTAAACTACCTCCAGTTAAAGAACCTCCTGGATTTAAGATTTCACCATCTAAAGTGACTATTTTAAATCTATGACCAGTTTCTTTTGCAAATTTTATCCCTTCATCTATATTATTTATAAATATCGTTCTTCCAAGTATATTTTCAATTATATTTCTATATTTTTCATCAAACGTAATTAAATCACTTGCTATTCCTATAAATTTAGTATTTGCTTTTAAATTTCCCAAACTTATTTTATTTGATTTAATTATATTTAATGGCAAAAATGTTACTCTTCCTAAATTATTCTTCTTCAAATAGTTTATTGCAGATTTAGCACTAAACTCATCATCAGTTATTATATTTTGCATATAAGCACCAAGTGCTGCTTCTACAGATTTCTCATATTTTTCAGGAACATTTATAATCTGTCCTAGTGCTCCATGAATACCTTTTAAATCCTTATTTTTTAATACTTCTTTTACACCTCTATTAAATCCCTCATAATGATTTTCCATATCTATATAAACATTTAACTTTGAATTATATCCATTTAGGTTGTATTTACTTTTCTGTATTTCATCTTCCACTTTATTGAACTCATTAATAGAGTCTTGTAAATCAGCAGTTAATTTTTTATTTCTATTATTCACATTGTTTAAAGTTTCTTTTTTCATATTAAATTCTTTATTTATACTATCTAGTTCAGAAGATTTTGTTTGGATATTTTGGTTTAATTCTGCTATTTCTGAGTTTATGTTCTCATCTCTAATATTCATATTTTCTTTATTTGCATTTAAAGCAGATAATTTATTACTAAATTCTTGCTTCTTATTTAATATATCTATTATATTTTCTTTTAATAATTCTATATCATTATTTAAAGATTCCAACTTAATCCTTTGATTTTCTTTACTAGATTCTAACTTTTTTATATTCTCTTGTAATAGCGATAACTCTTCACTATTTGAAGACTTATTACTTTCTAATTCTTTTATGTATACCTTGTTTTCATTTAACTTTTCTTTTATATTGTTTATTTCAGAATTTTTTCTATGAATCTCATTTGTAAAGTTTTTTATTCTTTCTTTAATTAAATTTATCTGTGACTCTTTTTTTGATATAACACCTTTAATTGAGTTTATATAATCTACAGACTTTTCAATTACATCTTGTAGTACCTCTATCTCCTTATCAACATCTTCTTGTTTTTTCTCTACGACATTTTTTTGCTCTTCTTTTTCTTTAAGCTCTTTTTCAAGAACTTTACTATGCTCATCAACTTCACTCAGTTCTTTTTCTATTCCTTCAATTTCTCTTATAAAATTATTCACTTCTAGTATTTTTAACTTTTCACTTATTTCTAAATACTTTTTTGCTTTTGTTTGTTGATTAAAAAGAGGTTTTAATTGATTTTCAATTTCTATATATATATCATCTATTCTTTCTAAATTTTCTTTTGTATTACTTAAATTTCTTTCTGCTTCCTGTTTTTTATATCTATATTTTGATATACCACAAGCTTCATCAAAAACTTTTCTTCTACTTAAGGGATTATTACTCAATATTTCATCTACTTTTCCTTGTTCTATGATTGAATAACCATCTTTTCCAATACCAGTATCTAAAAAGACTTCTTTTATATCCTTTAATCTGCAACTCTTATTATTTAGAAAAAATTCACTTTCTCCATTTCTATAAGCTCTTCTTCTTATAGTTACTTCTGTAAAGTCTAATTCTAATTGATTCTCAGAATTATCAATAGTAAGAGCTACTTCACAGTAATTCATGGGTTTTTTTGTATCTGTACCTGCAAATATTACATCTTCAAGTTTATCTCCTCTAAGACTCTTGATGCTTTGTTCTCCTAATACCCATCTTACGGCATCAGATATGTTACTTTTTCCACTTCCATTTGGTCCTACTATCGCTGTTATTCCTTCTTTAAAAATAATATCTGTCTTTACTGGAAAGGATTTAAATCCCTTTAACTCTAGTCTCTTTAAATACAAATCGTTTCTCTCCCTTCATAGTTAAAACTAAAGGTTATAAATGTCATACAATTTTCTATGGATGTCTCTCATATTAGCAATAATTAAACTTTTCCCATCTAACACAATTTCTAATTGATTTATATCTAAATCTGATTCTTGTGTTTTTAAAATCACACCAAAAATTTCTTTCATATATTTAATATTTGTTTTTTTATTTCCTATTATTTTAGAAATATTCTTTTTATTAGACTTCACCAACATGTTCTTTATATTTTTATTTTGTGAAATAAGAAATTCTAAATAATCTTTTATCATCTCAGCTTCTACCAATTCTCTAAAAGCAGGGTGATATGGACCTGCTAAGACAGCTTTTCCCATTTGTATATCATCAGTAGCTTGAAGCCCAACTCTTATTACATTTATATTGTTAACATAAAATAATACAAGTACTTTTTTTACTATTCTTATACTCTCGTCAAGTGTAAATGGCTTATATTCGTTTTGCTCCATCAATTTTTCCAAACCAGTCTCTTTTACCACTAAAGTTGGATAAATTCTTACACAATCTGGTTTAAGCTCTACAAATTTTTTGGCTGTAAATATACATTTTTCCTCTGTATCAGCTGGAAGTCCAACCATCATTTGTAAACCAAGTTTAATTCCACTATTTTTTATCAACTTTGAACTCTTGTATACAATGTCTGACTGATGCCCTCTAATACTATCTAATAATACTTTTTCATCTAAGGATTGTACTCCTAGCTCTATTATACTTGTCTTATATTCTTTTAACATTTCTAATATTTCTTCACTAATACAATCTGGCCTTGTAGACATTCTAATATCTTTTATAAAACCTTTTTCTACATACTCTTTGGCAACAGATAATAAGCTTTTTTGTATATCTACATCTATAGCAGTAAAACTTCCACCAAAAAATGCTATTTCTACATCAGCATCCTTATCTATAGTCTCTAGACATTCTTCAATTATATTTCTTGCATCTTCACTAGTAACATCAGTGCTCACACCTGTTATTTTTTTTTGATTACAAAATATACAATCATGAGGACATCCTTTGTGAGGAACAAATATAGGTATAATTCTCTTTTTCATCTACAACATCCTTCTAATCTAAATATTTCTTTTTATATTTTTACATATTATATTTATTTTTCCCATAATTTTTTCTTTAGAGCTACTTTAGCAGCCAATTGTTCTGCTTCTTTTTTACTTTTGCCTTCTCCTATACCCAAAACATCTTCATTAATTCCCACTTCCATAACAAACCTTTTATTATGGTCTGGCCCTTTTTCTTCTATAAGCCTATACCAAATATTATTTTCCCCATTTCCTTGTAATACTTCTTGAAGATGTGTTTTATAGTCTCTAAATATATTTCCCTTTCTTGAATCGTAAATTATATTTTCCATATGGTGTAATATAAATTGTCTTGCACTTTCAAATCCTCCATCAAGATATATCGCTGCTATTACGGCCTCAAATGCATCTGCTAATATTGAAGTTCTATGTCTACCTCCAGTAGCTTCTTCACCTCTACCCAATAACATATGAACCCCTAAGTTTATATCATTCGCAACTTCACTTAATGAATCTTCACAAACTATATTTGCTCTAAGTTTAGTCAATTCCCCTTCGGGCAGATTAGATTCTTCATTAAATAAATAATCACTTATCACTATGCCTAAAACTGAATCCCCTAAAAATTCTAATCTTTCATTAAAATTATATCTCTTATTTTCATTAGAATATGAACTATGTGTAAGAGCTTCTAGTATATATTCTTTATTTTTAAATTTATAATTTATAACATCTTCAAATCTTTGTATATTATCTAGTAATTTTTTACTTATCTTCATTATTGCATCCCTCCAAAATCCTATTCTATAAATTCTAGTGTACTATTTTTGTGCAACTATTGCAAAACCAAAATCCAAAATACTTGTCCTCTTGAACTACTCCACCTTAACTACTTTCGGTAACATTTGAAGGTGTAGATTCCTATTCGATAGTACTTTTGCACTAAGCATTCATAGGCTCTAAGGGCTGTTCCATCCCCACTAATCTTAATCCTTCTTTTAATATATTTACACTAGCATTTATATCTCTGTCATGATGTGTATTGCACTTTTCACAAACCCACTTTCTAAGTGATAGGTTTTTTACATCTCTATTTCTAGTACCACATACACTACATAACTGACTTGATGGATATGTATTTCCTATTACAGAAATTAACCTTCCATACCAAATAGCTTTATACTCAAGTAACCTTCTAAATTCATACCAACTAACTTCACTTATTGCACCTGCTAATTTATGATTCTTAATCATATTACCTACTTTCAAATCTTCTAAGCAAATTATTTGGTTTTCTCTAACTAGTTTAGTTGATATTTGATGTAGGTAATCCCTTCTTTGATTAGTTATTCTTTCATGTATCTTAGCTACTTTAATTCTTTGTTTATTCCAATTACTACTGAACTTCTTCATCTTTGATAACCTTTTTTGCTCCAATTTCAATCTATAGTTAGTTTTTTTTAACCATTTAGGATTATCAAATATTCTTCCATTAGAACATATTGCAAGGTCTTTTAAGCCTAAATCTATACCAATATACTTATTAGATTCTTTTAATGATTTTATGTTAACCTCACAAAATAGACTAATAAAATATTTACTTGTAGGTGTTTTTGATACAGTAGCATTTAATATTCTACCATTTATATTTTGAGTCACTTTAGCCTTAACCCATTTCAATTTTGGTAGCTTAATTAGATTATCCTTAATAGTTATGTTATTGTTCACACATTTACTTTCAAAACTTCTTTTGAGATTTCTCTTACTTTTGAACTTTGGAAATCCTTGCTTATTACCCTTTTTAATTTCTCTAAAGAAGTTTTTATATGCACTATCTAAATCATAAATAGTGGCTTGCAAACTAGTTGAATCAACTTCCTCAAGCCATTCATATTCTTTTTTAAGTGCTGGAAGTTTTTTAATTAAATCATACTTTGAATGTGATTTGCCTTCCTTTTCGTAGCTTTCTTTTTGAAGTGCTAACATATGATTATACACAAATCTTGAACATCCAAAAGATTTTTCTATTATTTCTTTTTGAGTTTGATTTGGATATATTCTAAGCTTAAAAGCTTTCATCTGTATCATTTCTTCACCTTCTTTTAATTTATATTACAGGCTTACATCTCCAGCCTACTTACGTCTAGGATGGAGTATTTCTCCTATCTTTAATAAAAATAAAACTACCTATGAAACAAAATATCTCATAGGCATCATAGGCAGTTTTATTTCTTATGAATTTTTATTCTCTATCATCACAATTTGAACAACCACCACATGTACAATCATCATCATCATCATCATAATCATCTTCTGATGATAATATTACAGCCTTACAATCAGGACAAACAACATCTACTTCATCATCATATAACAAATCTTCGTCTATTTCTACTAATTCTCCACAATTTGGGCATTCCATTTCTATATAGCTGAAGTCCTCATCGTCATCATCTTCTTCATCGTCTTCGTAAAGATCCTCTTCCATGTCAGCAATATCTTCTTCTAAATCTGCTAAATCTTCGTCTATAGATTCAACAAAATCTTGAAGTTCTTCTTGTTCTTCATCCAATGTTACAATAGATTCTGCAAATACTTCTAATGCATCAACTATTTTATGTATCATTTTCCCTTCTTTACTTTCAGTGCTTATTTCTAAACCTTCTGCTAAACCTTTTAAGTATGCAACTTCTTCATATAAATGTTTCATGTAACACCCCTCGCTTTCTTTTTAATATATAAACTAAAAGCTCATATATCTTATATTATTAAGACATATAAGCTTTTATATACATAAATTTTTATACTCTTGATAAATATTCACCTGTTCTAGTATCTATCTTTACTTTATCTCCAGTATTTATAAATAATGGAACTTGAACAACTGCTCCAGTTTCAACTGTAGCTGCTTTAGTTACATTACTTGCTGTATCACCCTTTATTCCAGGCTCTGTATCTACAACTTCTAGCTCTGCAAAGTTTGGAGCTTCCACTTGGAATGGTTGTCCTTGATAAAATCTTATTGTCGCAACTTCATTTTCTTTTAAGAATTTAATTGCTTCTTCAACTTGTTCATAGTTTAATGGTATTTGTTCAAAATTTTCTTGGTCCATAAAATAATATAACTCACCATCATTGTATAGATATTGCATTTGTCTTGTATCTATTACAGCTTTAGGGAATTTTTCACTTGGATTAAAAGTTTCTTCTCTTATAGCTCCTGTTTTTAAGTTTCTGTATTTAGTTCTAACGAAAGCAGCTCCTTTACCTGGCTTAACGTGTTGAAAATCAACTACTAAACATGGTTGTCCATCTTTTTCAAATGTAACACCTTTTCTAAAATCACCTGCTGATACCATTTTTTGTTCCTCCATATTAAAATAAATTTCTTATTTTTTAGTAAATTTTACATTACTATGCCTTTAAAATTATATCTCTTACTTGAATTCTGTCAAGTCAGGATTACAAATTTTTACTAATATCATAATATCATAAGTTATACAATATAAACAAGTATTTGGCAGATTACTTATCCTATATTTTTATTATTTACATCTATAATCACACTTTATACATTTTATATATTGATATTATTTATCTCTATGACTATACTTTTCACCATTATTCGTTACTTTTTATTTAAAAACAATGGATAAACATAATTTTTTAGATTGTTACAGAATAACTTTTATGAAAAATAAAACAATCTTCTTCATTAATAATACTTCTACTCAAAATTATACATTTTTAATAAAATTCCATACTTTTACTTTAAACTCAGTTTCATATTTTTGATTACGTTTTGATAATTTCAATATTATATTAACATATTCTCCATTATTAGACATTGAGACATACATTTCATCTACGTAATCACCAATTTCATATCCGCCAGCTTGGCTACTTTCACCATTTAAAGAATTCACAAACAATTTATTCCGTCTCTCATTTAATATAATTTCTTTGTTGCTTGTATATTCTTCATTATCAGTTGTATTTTCATCTACATATCTACATTTTATAGATGTCATTTTTTTAAAACTTTCATCATTAGAAGATAAGTTTATTATCCCCCTAGAATTACTAATGATTCCTTCTATAGATTTTGTAATTTCAATACTTTGTTGCTGTAACTCCATTTTATCTTCTATTTTAACTTTTAAATTCATTGTAAGTATAAATATAGAATATAAAGTTATCACCAGTACTACAATTACGGTTAAAGATACTGCACTTTCTAAAAGTAAATATCCACATTTACGTTTCATATTTTCCCTCTTTCAAAAGTACTCTTCCACTTACAGGTGTTATTGTTATAGTTTTATTTAATCTATCATTATATATCTCTATTGTAGTTGCTTTTTGAGGTGAGCCATCAGATTTAAATTTTATGGTTTCAATACTTCTTGCGATTCTTACCTTTCTAGGTAGTACTATGGATTTAACATTTTTACCATCTTTCCTCAATACATATCCTTCTTGTTCCTCTTGCTTTATATAGTATATATATGTATTGTAATTGCTAAACATATTGATTCGTCTAACATATCTTATATCTGAACAAAGTTGACGTGCAAATAAATTTATTTTATGATTTTCAAGATTATCTTTTGGAAAACATATTGTAGTTATCAATAGTATTATACTTATGGATACTACTAATTCTATTACAGTCACATTCCTTCTTTTTTCAAAGTTATACACCCCTATACTTATATAGATATACTAAATTTTTTTCATCAAAGTTCTTTTTTATATTTTCTATTGTCTCTTGGCCGATTTCTTCTCCGTCATCTCCATTAGCGTTTTGATTATCAAAATCTTTACTGCCAGCCTCAAATACAGTTGAAAGTTCTGTTTGGTCAAATATTTTAGACTCATCAGATGTTTCGATAGAATCTTTATTACTATAATCATCATCTATATAATCTTTAATATCAATTCCTACCCATGGATTTTTAATTTTTACTCTCACTTTTATTACTTTTAAAAAGTCTTTCTCTCTAGCTGTACTTGTTATATCAAACTCAAAAAAATCTCCCTTGTCATATATAGTATTGTTTTCTATTTTTAAATGAACTTCTTCTAAATCACTATAAGATGTATCTTTTATTTTTTTTATACAATCAATCATATTATTTCCTAAGAAATAGTCTCTAAATTCTTCTTCATTGTTAGATATATTAATAGCTTCCTCCACACAGCAAAGCGCATTACTTATTGATATTTCTATACCACTTAAAGAAGCTTCCCTCAACTTAGCATCTTTATATTCTAAATCAAATATATTATCATTACTATAAATTAAACCTATACACATAATACATACAGTACTTATAATAGAAAATATTATCAATGTTACTATTAATATAGAACCTTTATTATTTTGTAACATAACTATTGAATCTTAATTGTTTTAAATCACTCTTAATTTCCATATTTATCTCATAACATTGATAATAGTTTAAAACTTGTTTTACTGTGCTATTAATCTCATAACCCTTTATGTAATTTTTATTTATTTCATCCTCAGTCAGTTGATATTCACTATTTTTTATTTTATATTTCTCATCTTCCAGGTATTTCTTTGCAATATTTAACATCTCTCTATTAGATACATTTTTACTAATAAAACTATAGCAGCTATATAAAGATGTAGATACCAAATACACAGCTACATATAATATGGCAATACTCATTATACATTCAATTGATATAAAACCATTCTTTTTCGTTTTCAATAATAAAAACCTCTCATTAATATTTTATATTCTATGGATTAACTCTTAAGGATTTAGTTATAAATTTTTTTCATAAATCTCTTTTATACAATTATTTTCATTACTATCTAGTCTTATTCCAGTCCATATACAAAATGCACTTAGACCTTGATTTATTAGCATATCAACTCCATACAGGACATCTAAATTGTACTTTCTCGCCCATTTTATAAGACTTGTTTCATGAGGCTTATATACTATATCACATACTAGTATTTTTTTGTTTGGAATCAACGATTCATCGATTGGACATAAGTTATTCCCCATACCTATTGGTGTAGTATTTATAAGTATATCAATTTTACTTAAATCATTTTCATCAACGTCTTTAGTGCTATAAGCTACATCTAATTTAAAACTAGACTTTATTATATTTGATATTTCCCTTGCTTTATCTATACTTCTATTTCTTATTTCTATAGATTTTACATGGTTAAATGCAAGTTCAATAGAAATACTTCTACATGCACCTCCACAACCTAATATCATGACCCTTTTGTCTTTTAGGTCAAATCCATTTTCAATTACAGATTTTACAAATCCAATTCCATCAGTATTATATCCTTTTAATACACCTCCTTCATTCTTAATAGTATTAACTGCTCCTACTAATTTTGCTTTGTAATCAATATAATCCAAATATTTAATTATATTTACCTTATGAGGTATTGTCACATTACAACCCTCTATACCCATACTTTTTATGGATTCTACTGTTTTCCCTAAGTCTTTTGGCTCTACATCAAAACATACATAAACGTTATTTTGTTTGTATTTTTCAAATAAATAATTATGCATGATTGGTGAAAAGCTTTGTTTCACTGGATGTCCTAAAAGACATATAAGCTTTGTTTCACTGTTTATAATCATATCTTTCTCCTTTTATTTATTGACATCTAAAATTCAATTTATACCAAATAAACTAATAATTTATCCGTCTTATTTTTTATATATTCAACAAAAAATTAAACTTAAATTCTTCTTTTTAATGTTATATTACAGCCAAAAGTTTGTAAATATATGTTTTAAATTCTAACAGTATACATATTATTTTATTGAATAACAGTCAACTTGGATAAGTCTCCTTCATATAATTTAAAGTGACCGTTAAAAAGGGGGTGACTTATTGGCAGCGCTTAAATCTTTTGAAAAACCCTTAACCCCTGAAGAAGAGATTGAGTATTTAACTAAATTTAAAATAGAAAATGATAAAAGTGCAAAAGATACATTGATTGAAAGAAACATGAGATTAGTAGCTTATATCGCAAAAAAATATAACAATTCTACAGAAGATCAGGATGATTTAATATCTATAGGTACAATAGGATTAATAAAAGCTATAGAAACTTATAATATAGATAAAGGAACTCGATTAGCAACATATGCTTCTAGATGTATTGAAAATGAAATTTTAATGAATATCAGATCTAACAAAAAAAACAAATCACAAGTATCTCTACAAGACCCTATCGGAACAGATAAAGAAGGTAATGAAATAAGTCTTTTGGATATACTTGGTACAGATGTCAATTATGTTCTTGACGAAGTAGAGTTAAAAGTTCAGGTTGGAAAACTATATGAACAACTTAATAAAATCCTTACTCCTCGAGAAAGAGAAATTGTCCAGTTAAGATACGGGTTAACTCCTTATGGGTATAAAACTCAAAGAGAAATAGCACAAAGACTTGATATCTCTAGATCATATGTGTCCAGAATCGAGAAAAAAGCTCTCAAAAAACTAGAAAAAGAGCTTGTTCAAGAAAATTAATATTATACTTTTAAAAGGATATATCGTATAACATTACACAAAACAGCTTGCCTAAAAATTAAAATTACGATATATCCTTAAATTTTATACTACATGACTTTATTTTATACTTTCACATATTTCTTTAAATATAGGTATTGCAGATTTACTTTCCTTTTGAGTTCCTTCTACTAGCACAGTTATTACATACTTAGGTCTTTTCTCTGGATAAAATCCAGTTATCCAACCATGATCTATTGGCTTTTTATTCAGACTACTTTGAGCTGTACCAGTTTTTACCCCACATCCTCCTTCTAAATCCTTTAGGACTTTAGCTGTTCCAACTTTAGAAACAGATTTCATGATTTCTTTTACTTGTGTACATACATAAGGAGAAATAATTTCTTCTTTTTTTGAAGACTTATAAGTTTTTACTGTCTCCATATCATTATTTACAAGACTTTTATATAAATATAATGGCTCAAATGTTCCATTATTAGCTATTATCTGGGTCATTTGATTTATTTGAAGTGGTGTAAATTCTATATTTTCTTGACCTATAGCTAAATTACGTATTGATATATTTTTTGGAGCTTCTCTAATTCGTTCTTCATCAAGACCAATATCAACCTTTTCAAATAAATGCAATTTCTCAGCAGATTTTAATATCTTTTCTTTACCAACTTTCATTGCTATATCTAAAAATGCTGGATTACATGAATTAGAAAAAGTTTGCTGTAAGGATTGAAGGCCATGACCATCTAATTTATTGCATCGTAATATTTCATTACTATTTCCAACTTTAGTTTTCCCTTTACAATTATAGGTGTAATTCTCATCTACAACCCCATTTTCAAGTGCAGAAAATAGTACTACCATCTTAAACACAGAACCTGGTGGATATGTCGATTTTATGACTCTATTTTCAAACTCTCCATTTTTACTCTTTAAACTCTTTGCTATATTATTTTGGTCAAAATTAGGTCTAGAACACATAGCAAGAATTTCACCTGTAGATACATCTGAAATCACTGCTGCTGTTGGATTTTCTTCTTTATTTAGTATCTGCTCTAAATTTTTTTGAATATCATAATCAATAGTAGTTTTTAAATGTCTATCTTTATCTTTTTCATCAACTGTTTTTACACTTCCCTTTAAAATATTTAGAGATTTTTCATTTCCTGCATCTCCTGCTTTAAAGGCACTTATATATTTTTCATTTGAGCTTCTAAGTACACTATCCATACTTTTTTCTATTCCCAATTGACCTGCTTTATCGTCATCTTTTATATAACCTATTGTATGTGATAATAAACCATCCTGTGAATATCGCATAGTTTTTTCTTCTAGCATTATCCCATTTTTCTCAAGTTGTTTTTTCATACTATTATCAATATTTTCGGTCTGAATTTGTATTATGGGATTCGCCAATTGTTCTTGTATAATTTTATATATTTCCAAATCATCCATCTTAGTAGCTTTCTTAACAAGTTCTAGTATTTTATAGTTGTTATTTAATTTTTCTTTCTCAACAACTAAAATCTGAACTTTACTTGTATCTGTAAGTTTCTTATTATTTCTATCATAAATTATGCCTCGTCCACTATTTAACTCTACTTTCTCAACACTCTGTGATTCAACATTTTGTTTGTATTTATCACCTTTTAATACCTGTATATCAACCAGCCTATAGATTAAACCACTATAAATTATTAAAATTATAGTAAATATATACCAGCTTCTCTTTCCCACTTTTTTCAAAAATGGAGTCTTCTTTTTTGACATGAAATCACCCCTTAGATAATTTCATTATTGACAATTTCTAAGGGGCTAATACTATTTTTATCAAATTTTTATTACTCTTCAACTTTTTCTTCTATAACTTTTCTAAGCATATAATCTTTCTCAACTTTTACAGATAGTTTTAACTTCACTATCTGTCTAGGATGAGGAGCTGATTCTATAGGCTCTCCTTCTTCATTGTACATTTCTTCTATTTTAGTAAACATAGTTTCTTTGTATGGTCCCATAACTTCTATTTCATCACCAACACACATTTTATTTCTTTGCTCAACTACAATAAGCCCATTTTCATCTTCTGTCTCTCTAACTATACCTATAAAATCATAGTTTCTAACATATGATGCTGATTGATAATTTTGGTCTTCTGTTGTTGGCTTATTCAAGTAAAAACCTGATGTGAAATGTCTATGGCTCCCTTTCTTTAACTCTTCCATCCACATAGGATTAAATTTCCAGTTCTCAGGGTCCTTATAAAATTCATCTATTGCCATTCTATATGCTCTTACAACTGTTGCTACATAATATGATGTCTTCATTCTTCCTTCTATTTTTAAGCTTGTTATACCAGATTTAATTAATTCTGGTATGTATTCTATCATGCACAAATCTTTTGAGTTAAAAAAGAACGTTCCTCTTTCATCTTCATATATAGGGAAATATTCCCCTGGTCTTTTTTCTTCAACTAAATGATATTGCCATCTACAAGATTGAGCACAAGAACCTTTGTTTGCATCTCTTCCAGTCATATAATTACTTATCAAACATCTTCCTGAGTAAGAGATACACATAGCTCCATGCATAAAAGCTTCTATATCCATATCTAAAGGTGTTTTAGCTCTTATTTCAGATATTTCATCAAATGATAATTCTCTTGCCACTACAACTCTTTTTATTCCATGCTCATACCAAAAATTGGCACTAAGATAATTAGTTGTATTTGCTTGTGTACTTAAATGTATTTCCATATTTGGAATTACTTTTTTAATTACACTAAGAACACCTGGGTCAGCTATTATAACTGCATCTACTCCTATCTCTTCTAACTCCAATAAGTAAGCTTCTAATTGTAGGAAATCTTCATTGTGAGGTATTATATTCACTGTTACAAAGACTTTCTTCCCTCTCTCATGTGCAAAAGCTACACCTTCTGCCATATCTTCTTTACTAAAGTTTTTTGCAGCAGACCTCATTCCGAAGATTTCTCCACCTATATAAACAGCGTCTGCTCCATATGTTATAGCTATTTTTAATCTCTCCAAATCACCTGCTGGAGCTAAAAGTTCAACTTTATTTAATTCCATCTACGTCACCTCTTTTACTTTCTTTATAACTTAATGCTACACCATCTCCTATTGGTATCAATGATGTACTCAAATAATCACAATTACATATATAATCTAAATAATTTCTCATTCTTTTTACTATGGTTTTCTTTCTTCTTACAACAAAATCATCATGTGCAACCATTCCTTTATATAAAATATTATCAGAAACTAATAATCCACCATCTTTTAGTTTATCTATAACTAAATCAAAGAATAGCTTGTATTGACCTTTTGCTGCATCTATAAATATAAGGTCAAATTCACCTTGGATTTGACTCAATTTTTCTTCTGCATCTCCTTCTAGTATAGTTATGTTATTTTCAAATCCAGCTAATTTTATATTTCCTTTTGCTTTTTCTATCATTTTTTCGCTTCTTTCAACAGTTATTATATCTGCATCTTTTCCTATGATTGTTGCAAAAAAAATAGAAGAATAACCAATTGCACACCCTACCTCTAAAACTCTTTTTGGCTTTTGAATCTTTAATAACACTTTTAATAAATCTGAAACTTCTTTGTGTATTATAGGAACACTATTTTCCTCAGCATAAATTTCCAAATCTTTTAAAAGTCCTTCTTTTTCTTTTAATGTTACTCTTATATAATCTTCAACCAAGTCATTAACTATATTACTCATAAAAACACTCCCTAAAATAATAAATATTAAAATTTTGTCTTAATTTATTATTTTTTAAATTCATATTGCTCTGTATATTTACACTTTCTTTATTATAAATCTAAGAATAACAATTTTCAATAAAAAAGCCCAACATTATTCTTACCCTGTTAGACTTTTTATAATCATTGTTTATTTTTTGGTATTTTCATTATTTGTTGTTTTTGTATCTTTACCTTGTTTATCTCTCGCTTCTTTGTATTCTTTGACATATTTTAAATGGTCTTGATAGTTTGTACTATAGTTATTTCCACCATCAATCTTTGCCACAAAATACAAGTAATCTGTTTTATCTGGATAAAGTGCTGCCTCAATAGATTTTATACCAGGATTTGATATTGGTGTAGGAGGCAAACCTTTATTTTTGTAACTATTATATGGTGAATCAATTTTTAAATCATTATAAGTTACAATTTTCTTTCTTTCTTCAAATATATATTGTATTGTTGCATCTGATTGAAGAGGCATACCTACTTTAAGTCTATTATAAAATACACTAGCTATTATTGGTCTATCTTTATCAAGTACAGCTTCTTTTTCAATTATTGAAGCCATCTCCAGTACTTCTTGAAGAGTCATCTTTGATTCTTTTTGTTTCTTTTTAAATTTGTCTGTGTATTTACCATCAAACACTTTTAACATTTCACTTAAAATATCTTCCTCTGATTGTTTCTTTGAATTAAAATAATAAGTTTCTGGATACAAAAATCCCTCTAAAGAAGTTATTCCATCTTCTTTTAAGAATGTAAACTTGTCATAAAACTCTTGAGGTTTTTTTATTAGAGTTTCAAATATAATTTTATCGCCTAAATTTTTATTTACTAATATTGCTATAATTTCTTTAGATGTGGAACCTTCTGGAATAGTTACTTTTACACCATCATGATATATTTTCCCTGAAGCTAAAAGGCTTATTATATCATTATTTGAATACGATTGATTAAGTAAATATGTTCCTGATTTTATAGATGGAGCCTTATTACTCACTTTTACTATCAATTTAAACAATAATTCATTTTTTATTAATTTGTTTTCATATAGTATGTCAGATATTTTTCCAACTGATGCTCCACTTGGGATGTCAATAATTACATCTTCTTTGTTATTTTTATCATAAGGACCTATTTGCATAGACACAAATATACCTACCACAACAATTAAAATAACAACTATTAATGCTACTATTTTTAATCTATTTTTTTTAAAATTCATAATATAATCTACTCCTTATGTA
>NZ_JAGWCS010000034.1:0-34789 GCF_020657705.1 Clostridioides sp. ZZV15-6598
GGGGATATTTATGTTTGGGATAGATAAAAAATTAATTGAGTATATAGTTGCAAAATCTAATTATAGTGAATTAAGTTCAAAATCAGCAGAAGTATCTTTTTTCTTAATGCTGTCTATATTTCCTTTTTTGATATTTACAATAAGTTCTATAGCATATATACCAGTTCTTCACTTAAATAAATATATAGCCTTATTTAGAAACATGATGCCAGAGAGTGCTTTTGATGTATTATCTTCAATTATAGTTTCTGCAATAGACAATAGAAGTTTAAATTTTCTAGCTGTCAGTTTTGTACTTACTATGTGGACATCTTCAAGAGCAGTAAAAGCACTTATTAAAGGAATGAATAGAGCTTATAAGGTTAAAGAAACTAGGTCTTTTTTTAAAATTTTATCTATATCATTTTTATTTACGATTATGCTTTTGGTGTTGATTTTTTTATCTATGATATTTTTGGTTTACGGAGAGAAGATAGGTTATTTTATTTTTAACTTTATAGGATTAGATGAGATATTCATAAAAATATGGGATATTCTAAGATACACTGTAGGTATTGCAACAATAATAGTAATATTTACATTTTTGTATAAGTATACACCTAATAAGAATTTGACTATGAAAGAGTCTGCTCCAGGTGCTATTTTTGCTACCTTTGCTTGGTTTGTAGTATCATTTTTCTATTCTTATTATACAAACTATTATGCTAACTATGAAGTAATATATGGAAGTATAGCTGAAATAATTGTACTTATGACATGGATATATTTTAGTAGTTGGGTTATTGTTGTAGGTTATGAATTAAATTCAAGATTGTATTTTAGAAAGATAAGAAATGAAATATTAAAATAAAAATTGATATTGAATATTGCAAATGTAAATTTTGTAAAAACGTTTTCTAAAAATAATTTACATTTGTTATTACATATGATAATATTGAGTTAAGATATTGGTAAGGAGATGATTCAATGTTGTCAACAGTTACATGGAGAAAAATGCTGATAAGTGCAGCAGAAATATTAAAAGAAAATAAGATATACTTATGTGAATTGGATGGTATAGTTGGAGATGGTGACCATGGAGTTACTATAGATAGAATAGCGGATTGTATGAGAAAAAGAGCTTTAGAAGAACGTGATAATGACAGTATAAAATCAATTAATGAAGATTTGAGTACTTTATGTATGAATGTAAATGGAGGTTCAGCAGGGCCTTTATGGGGAACTATATTTGAGGGAATGGCTGAAGGGATAGAAGATAAAAAAGAACTGAAAATAGAAGAAGTAAAAGAGATGTTTATTGAAGCAAGAGAAAATTTATCTCTTATTTCTACTGCTAAAGTAGGCCAAAAAACACTAGTAGATGCATTATACCCAGCAATAGATGCTATGTATAATGCTGAAAGTGACAACATAAAAGATGTTTTTAAAGTGAGTTATGAGAAAGCAGTAGAAGGTGCCGAAAATACTAAAACTTACATAGCAAAATTTGGACGAGCAAAAAGTATAGGGGAAAGAAGTTTAGGACATATGGACCCAGGCGCTGTTTCTATATCATTAATGTTTAAAGGTTTATATAATGCATTATAAAAGAGATTAACAAAGCAATTAATCAATATAACAAATTTAATAGGGGGGATTTATCATGTCAATGAAAAAATTTATTAACCAACCAGAAGATTTAGCTAGAGAAGTTTTAGAAGGTTTAGAGCTTTCAAATTCGGGCTTACTAAGAGTTACAGATTCAAATTTAGTAATAAACAAAAAGTTGGAAGAAGAAGACAGAGTAACAATAGTTACTTTAGGAGGGGCAGGTCATGAACCAGCTTTGAGTGGATTTGTTGGAGATGGAATGGTTGATATAGCTGTAGTTGGAGATGTATTTGCTGCTCCAGGACCAAATTCTTGTTTAGAGGCTATAAAGATGGCAGACAAAGGGAAAGGTGTATTATTTGTAGTTCTTAATCATGCAGGAGATATGTTGACAGGAAACCTTGTTATGAAACAAGTTAAAAAAGAAGGATTAAATGTTAGAAAAGTTGTTACTCAAGAAGATATAGCAAACGCACCAAGAGAAAACAGTGATGATAGAAGAGGATTGGTTGGATGTATACCTTTATATAAAATAGCAGCAGGGGCTGCTAAAGAAGGAAAATCTTTAGATGAAGTTGCAGAAATAGCACAAAAATTTGCTGATAATATGGCGACTATAGCTGTTGCATGTAAAGGAGCAACTCATCCATCTACAGGTATGGTAATTTCTGAACTTGGAGAAAATGAGATGGAAATAGGAATGGGGCAACATGGAGAAGGTGGAGGTGGACGTATGGAAATGAAGTCTGCTGATGAAACTGCTGAGATAATGACACAGGCCTTAATAAAGGATTTGGATATCAAAGATGGTGAAAAAGTAATGCTAGTAGTTAATGGTTCAGGAGCTACTACTTTAATGGAAATGTTAATAGTTTATAGAAAGTGTCATAAAATATTACAAGAAAAAAATATAGAAATAGTTTCAAATTGTGTTGGAGAACTTTTGACTACTCAAGAAACAGCTGGATTCCAACTATTTATAGCTAGAATGGATGATGAATTATTGAGATACTTTAATTCACCATGCAATACACCTTACTTTAAAAAAAATTAGACTAAATTAAAGGGAGATAAAAAATGGCAGATAAAGATGGAATAATATTACCAAAAGATTATGGAATAGGGATAAAACCACCTCAACAGAGTTTTTATTTAAAAGGAATGGACAATGTAGATTGGGGAATGAAAAATAGATTATCAAAGATATTTAATCCTAAAACAGGAAAATCATTGATGCTAGCTTTTGACCATGGATATATAATGGGTCCTACTCAAGGATTGGAAAGATTAGACCTTTCAATACCAGACCTTATAGAAGATGCAGATTGTCTTATGGCTACAAGAGGAGCTTTAAGAACGTGTATAAATCCAACTCAAGATAAAGCTATAGCACTTAGATGCTCAGCTGGGAGTTCCGTACTTAGAGAGGATATGAGTAGGGAGGTTATAGGAGTTGATATAGAAGATGCGATAAGAATGAATGCATCATGCCTAGCTATACAGACATTTATGGGGGCTGAAGGTGAATGTAAGGCTATAGAAAATTTAGTCAAAACAATAGATATGGGAAATAGATATTCAATACCAGTTTTGGGTGTCGTTGCAGTAGGTAAGGAGATGGAAAGAACTGCAAAATATTTTCTATTAGCCACTAGGATGTTAGCTGAATTTGGAGCAAGTATAGTAAAGACTTATTATTGTGAAGATTTTGAGAAAATAACATCTGCTTGTCCAGTTCCAATAGTTATAGCAGGAGGGAAAAAAGTTCCAGAAAAAGAAGCATTAGAAATGGCTTATAGAGCTATAAATGAAGGAGCAGCAGGAGTTGATATGGGAAGAAATGTATTCCAATCAGAAAACCCAAAAGCTATGATAAAGGCAATAAAGGCTGTAGTTCATGAAAATAATACTCCAGAACAAGCATATAAGTTATTTGAAGAATTAAAAGAAGAATATAAGTAGTATAAACTAAGTTTAATATATAGGTTGTAATACAATTGGAGGGAAATTTATGGAATTTGTACATATAGGTGTGATAACAGATAAGCCACAAGAGTATGAAGAGTTTAATGAAGAATTGAAGGTATATATAACAGACCCAAAATACACGGATTTCAAATATGAATACTTAAGATTTGTTGAAGGAAGTCCACTTCCGGAAATAATGCAAAAAAATCCTCATGTTGCATATAAAGTAAAAAACATGGACAAATATCTAAGTGAGAATGAAGTAATTGTAGAACCTTTTAAAGTAGGAGATAACTTAAAATGTGCGTTTATAATTAATGGTGGTTTTATAATTGAATTAATGCAAGAATGTTAGTATTTAAGCTAAAAAGTCCAGAATTTTTCTGGGCTTTTTAAATTTTTTATACAACTTGACAAATTTTATCTAATGAGATAATTTTATCTTAGAATCAGCTTTGAAAGGATGAAAATATGACTATTGAAAACGAAATGTTGAAATTAGTAGAAGTATCAAAAATGTATTATGAAGATAATAAAACTCAAGCAGAGATTGCAAAAGTTTTAGGGGTGTCAAGACCGCTAATAAGTAAAATGTTAAATAGAGCAAAAGAAATTGGAATAGTAAAGATAGAGATTAGAGAATTATTTTCTAGTAATGACTTGCTGATGAAACAGATGAAAGAGATATTTAACATTAGAGGTGGACTAATAGTACCAGAAGCTAAAACCGAATATATAACTCAACAGACTATACTAAGTCATGGAATAAAATATATAAAAGAAGAATTACCTAAGGTTAGTAATGTCGGTATAGGATGGGGATATACTATAGGTAATATAATAGAAGAAATACAAAAGAGTGAGGATAATTGTACTTTTAAAGGAGAAGTATATCCATTAGTTGGAATGGCTAACATACCAAACAAAGGATATCACCCTAATGAGTTAATATCTGTATTTTCAAATAGTACAGGATTTAGTCCTGTATTTTTATATGCGCCTGCATTTCCAACTAGTAGTGAAGAACGAGATATCTATTTGAAAACTGAAAATTATCAAAGCATGGAGAAAAAATGGGATAATATAGATACAATAATTTTATCTGTTGATAATTATCCTCAGGTTCCAGACCAAGCTACTGCGATTAGATTTGGAAAGAAGCTTACAAAAGAGAAAGCGATAGGTTCCTTTTTATCTTACTATTTTAATAAAGATGGAGAAATAATTAAAAGTGATAGTGATTATGTCATACAAATACCTCTTGAAAAATTAAAAAAGGCAAAAAAAGTAATAGCTATATGTTCAGATTCTAGTATAGATTCAATAACAGGTGCATTGAAGACTGGATACATAACACATGTCATTACTGATGAAAAAAAAGCGACACAAATAATTATAAACAAATAATAAATTACATAAAATTAAATTTATTTACAAATATTTGTTATAAAATATGTTATAATTAATAGAAAAATGTCATATAATTACTTAAGAAGTATTATTATAAATAACATTGAGAGGTAGTGGTTAGGATATGGATACCCATAATAAATATGTGAATTTTATAAAAAATATACCTGTGCCTTTTTTATACTGTAAGATTATAAGAGAACATGAAGATATAGAATATAGAGTGGAATATATAAGTAAAGGTATGAGTCAAGTATTGAAACTAGAAGAGGGAATTTGTGATAAAAATATATTAGATGTATTACCTATATTTAGAGCAAAAAAATATTCCAAAGAGTTGTTCTCAGATGATGTAGATTGTATAAAAAGATATATTCCAGCACTTAAAAATTGGATAAACATAAGAAAACAAATAGTTGGAGATTCGTACATAGTTTTGTATTTTAGTAAAATAGTATTCGATTATAGACAGATAATCGATTCATTTGATAAAAAAGAAAAATTAGCTTATGTTAAAGATGAAGAAGGAATATATATAGATTGTAGTGAAAATTTAATATCAATATTAAATAATAAAATTAAAACTAGAAAAGATATATTTGGAAAAAATGATATAGAAGTATGGGGAGAACGAACTGGGAAATTATTTAGGGATGACTATTTAGAAGGAATATCTAGTAAAAAAAGATTTTTGCAAAAACTATTTGAATATGAAGAAACATTTTTTATGGTTGAAAAATATTTCTTATATGATGAAAATGAACTTTTAGGAACTATAGGAATAATAGATAATGTAATATACAGTGGATATAATAATAAAAATTATGATTCAAAAAACTTAATGAAAATGATTGAACACTCAATACCAGAGAATATGTTTTATAAAGATGTATATGGAAATTATATTGGATTTAATTCAGGTTTTTTGAATTTAGCATGTATGAATAAAGAAGAGTTATTAGGGAAGAATAGTCATAAAATATCAAAAGAAGAATCTCTAATAGACAAGATATGTAAAAGTGATAAGGATGTAGTTGAAAATAAAAAGATTGTTACATTTGAGTCAAATATGATTATACATAACGAAAATAAGTGTATTGAGATTACAAAAAGACCGTATTTTGATAGTTATGGTAGTGTCATTGGAATAATTGGTACAGCAAGGGATATAAGTAGAAGAAAAAAATTAGAAGAAGAGATGGATAAAAATAGAATGGAGTTTTTTGCAAATTTATCCCATGAACTTAGAACTCCTATAAATTTAATATCATCTTCATTACAAGTAATAGAAAAGAAAGAGGCAGATTTAATAGAATCAAATGATACTCTAAAAAGAAATTTAGGTATAGTAAAACAAAATGGAAATAGAATATTGAGATTAGTAAATAATGTTATAGATTTTACAAAAATGCAGTCAGGATACTTAGATTTCAGGCCAGAAGAGTCTGATATAATATCATTTGTGGAAGATATATGTATGTCTGTAGCTGATTTTGCAAGTCAAAATAATATACAACTTATATTTGATACAGAAATAGAGGAGTTTTCAATGTTATTTGATTCAGAAAAATTGGAAAGGATAATATTAAATTTACTTTCTAATGGAATTAAGTACAACAAAGAAAATGGGAAAATAAACATATTTTTATATGTGAAAGATGATATGTTTAAAATGAAAATATCTGATAGTGGCATAGGTATACCAAAAGAAAAAATAGATAAAATATTTAATAGGTTTGAACAAATTGACAATGAACTTTCTTATAGAGTTAAAGGCAGTGGAATTGGGCTTTCATTGGTAAAATCTTTAGTTGAATTGCATGATGGCAATATATCTTTAAAAAGTCAACTTGGTATTGGAAGTGAATTTATTGTCTCGTTGCCAATTAGAAGCAAAAATAATAGTGAAAAATGCAATTATAAAAAAGAACTCAGTAATGAGCTAAGTAAAAAATTAGAAATAGAATTTTCGGATTTATAGATTAAGTATAAAAATAAAATTAAAAAAACTATTGACAATTGGTTTGGAAGGGTTTAAAATAAATTACAATATAATAAATAAAAAGCGATGAATAGGAAGAGTAAATCTAATTCGATTGCCAGAGAGAAAAGTCCATCGGCTGAAAGACTTTTTAAATTAGAGAGATTGAAAACTACCTAGGAGCTACTTTCCGAAGTTATCTATATTAATAGATTTTAGTAAGAATAGTCGTTAACTACGTTAAAGTTTAAAGTGGGTTTTCATAAGAAATGAAAACTAAGTTAGGTGGAACCGCGGGAATTATACTCTCGTCCTTATGTTATAAGGATGGGAGTTTTTTGTTATTTAAAATATTGTTTGAAAGTATAAAAAGGAATTATAAAAAATTATAAAAGCGATGAATAGGAAGAGTAAATCTAATTCGATTATCAGAGAGAAAAGTCCATCGGCTGAAAGACTTTTTAAATTAGAGGGATTGAAAACTACCTAAGAGCTGTTATCTGAAGTTACTTTAAAAAGAGTTTTAGTAAGATTAACCGTTAACTGCGTTAAAGTACAAAGTGGATTTTGTCAATAATTGACAAAAATCAAATTGGGTGGAACCGCGAGTATAGACTCGTCCCTTTATATAGGGATGGGTCTATTTTTATTACAATAAAAGATTGAAAATTTAAAAAAAACGGAAAATTATAAATTTAGGAGGAAAATAAAATGCAAAATAAAGTGAAAATTGGAGTACTAGGATATGGAACTGTAGGAAGTGGACTTATAGATATAATAGATAATAATAAAGAGAAAAGAAATATAGAAATAGTTGGAATTTTAGTTAATAATTTAGAAAAACATAAAGAAAAAAAATACTCTAATATAATAACTAATAATATAGATGATATATTTGAGAGAGATATAGATATACTAGTTGAAGTTATGGGTGGTTTAGAACCAACACTATCTTATATCAAAAAAGCATTAAATAATAAAATTCATGTTGTTACAGCAAATAAAGATTTACTAGCTGAATGTGGAGCTGAGCTTGCAAAATTAGCTAGTGAAAATAAAGTAAGTATTAAATTTGAAGCTTCAGTCGCTGGAGGTATACCAGTATTAAAGCCAATAATAGAATCATTAGAAGGAAATAATATAGACAGCATAAATGCTATTTTGAATGGAACTACTAACTTTATATTATCTAAAATGTATGATGAGGATTTGTCTTATGACATGGCATTAAAACAAGCTCAAGAATTAGGTTTTGCTGAAGCGAATCCAGAGTCAGATGTATTAGGATATGATGCTGCTAGAAAACTATCAATATTGTCAACTCTAGCCTATGACAATAGAGTATACTGGAAAGATGTGTATTTAGAAGGAATTACAGATATAGATGAAAAAGATATAGAATATGCAAAAAAATTAAATTGTAAGATAAAATTAATTGGTCAAAGTAAGTATGAAAATGATAAAGTAAGTGCTTTTGTTAGACCTGTCCTAGTAGAAAAAGATAATATACTTGCTAGAATAGACAATGAATTCAATGCTGTCATAGTAAATGGAGATTCAGTAGGAGAGGTTTCTTTTGTAGGTAAGGGAGCTGGAAGTCTAGCAACAGGAAGTGCAGTTTACTCAGACGTTATTGATATAATAGATAACAGAGTTTCTAGTATAGATTCTTTTACTAAAGATAGAATACAAGTAAATAAAATAGTTAGAGAAAAATGTGGAGCACTTCTTAGATTTAAAAAATGTAATAAAGATGAAATATTGAATATAGTTGGGAATTGCTTAGTAAACTATGATATTTTAAATGATGATGATGAGCTTGCTATTATGGTTTATGCTGATTCTGAGTATGAAATAAATAACAGTTTATGTCTAATAAAAGACAAAGGATATTGTGAAAAAATGAATAAAATGTTGAAAATAAGCTAAAAAGAAAAGAATATAGGTTTCTATGTAACATATTTTGAAAATTTTAATACTATATACTATGAGATGAAACAAAACATCTCATAAAAAAATTAAAAGGAGATATGCTATATGGGAAATAATAAATGTTCAGGAGATTGGTATAGAAGAAGTTATTCTACATCAAGATGGTTCCAAAATTGTGATAGGGATAGAGACAGAGATAGAGATAGAGACTGTGACAGAGATAGAGACAGAGATAGAGATAGAGACTGTGACAGAGATAGAGACAGAGATAGAGATAGAGACTGTGATAGAGATAGAGACTGTGACAGAGATAGAGATAGAGACTGTGATAGAGACAGAAACAGAAATTGTGATAGATTTAGAAGAGAAGCAGAAAAAAGAGAAAGAGAAGCAAGAGAAGCATTTTGTGAAGCTGAAGAAAGAGGAAGAGAAGCAAGAGAATTTGAATGTGAAGCTAGAAAAATGTGGGACAAAGCAGAAAGATCTTGGAATGAATACTCAGCTTATAATTATCAAGGTATAGAATCTCTAGAAGAGTCTAGAAGATTCTTTGACGAAGGTATGGAATGTGAAGCTAGAAGAAATGGAAACAACAATAATAACCATGATTGTGATAGATGTAGATGTCATAAGTGTAATTGTGACAGATGCAAATGTGACAGATGCAAATGTGATAGATGTAATTGCAATTGCTGTAGAAGATAAAAAATTTTATTGACAAATTAATAGTTAAAATATATCATATTATGTATAATAAAGAGAAAATTCAGAAAGATTAACAGAAATATAAGTATAGTTATTAGACAAATAGTGCTCAGTCAGTGAGGTGAGTACAATATGATTAAACTCCTATCCTCTAGCTCTTGATAGAGGGTGGGAGTTTTTATTTATTGGTAGAATGATAACATTATAAAACTAGGAGGTAAAAGATGAAGAGTATAAAAAAAGCAAATATAAAAGAAAAGGTAGATGAAAAAATATTAAGAGAACAAGTAAGTTCTATAATAGAAGATATAAGAAATAATAAAGAGATTGCTTTGAAAAAATATAACGAAATGTTTGATAAAAACACAAGAGATGAATTCAGAATTACTGAAGAAGAAATAAAAGAGGCCTATAAACATGTAGATGATGAATTTATAAATAATTTGAAAATAGCAGCTAAAAATATAAGAGAATTTGCAAAAACCCAAAAGGCTAGTTTCGAAAATTCTTTTGAAAAGGAAATCTATCCAGGCGTTATTTTAGGTCAAACTAATATTCCTATAGAGTCATGCCTTGCATATGTTCCAGGCGGACAATATCCTTTGTTTTCAACAGCTCTTATGCTTATAATACCTGCAAAAATTGCAGGAGTAAAAAGAATAGTGGCATGTTCACCAACAATGAAAAACACTAAAAATATAAATCCCAAAACATTAGTAGCTATGGATATAGCAGGAGCTGATGAAATATATGCAACTGGAGGAGTTCAAGCTATAGCAGCATTTACATATGGTACAGAAAAGATTAAACCTGTTGATATAATCGTAGGACCAGGAAATAAGTTTGTAACAGAAGCTAAAAGACAATGTTATGGGCAAGTCGGAATTGATTTTGTAGCTGGTCCAAGTGAAGTTCTTATAATAGCTGATGAAACTTCAAATCCAGTTTATATTGCAGCTGATTTGTTGGCACAATGCGAGCATGATTTAAATGCAAGAGGTATATTATTAACTGATAGTTTAGAAATAGCACAAGAGGTTGAAAAAAATATAGAAACTATGCTAAAAGATTTACCAACGAAGGATATAGCATATAGTTCATGGGAAAATAATGGAGAGATAATTATAGTTGATGATATGGAGGAAGCCATTAAAATAAGTAATTTTTATGCGCCAGAACATTTAGAAGTTGCAGTAAATGAGTATGATGATATTTGTGGTAGATTAACTAACTATGGTTCACTATTTATTGGTAACTTGTCTGCTGAAGTATTTGGTGATTATGTTTCAGGTACAAATCATACACTACCAACATTAAAAGCATCAAGATATACTGGTGGTGTTTGGGTTGGCACTTTTATAAAAACTTGTACAAAACAAATATTAAATGAAAAAGCTATAAAAGTATTAGCTCCTGTTGCAGAAAAGTTAGCAAAAGAAGAGGGATTATATGCACATGCAAAGGCAGCAGAAGTTAGATTTAAGAAGTAGATAGAGATAGTTTTAATTGTTATAAAAAATATATACTGGAATAAAAAATAGTTATTTCTCCAGCAGAAAATCAAAGAAACATATGCTTTTTCGTCTTTGGTGGATAAGGCGAACAGAAGAAGATTATTTATATTTTGTGATTGGATAAAAAATGATTATTGGAAGGTGAGAAGATGATAACAGGATACTACTGCACAAATATTTTTTCTGAGCAAGCGAAAGAACTTATTGAGTTTTATAGGCAAATATTAGAAATACCCTTTATTAAAACCGATGATGACAATTCAAATGGGGTTTATCTTGGCTTTATAGAAAACGCACCGACTCTTTGTATATGGGATTGTAAAAAATGTAACGTACATCCGACTGGACATCAATCATTTGTATTTCAAACAAAAACTCTTGATTTAACAATGGAATGTTTGAAGGAAAAAGGGATTCCACTGTCTGAAGCCATTAGATATGATTGGGGAACTTACGAGGTTCGCTTACGCGATATTGACGGAAATGAGATAGTGATAGTTGAGTTTGTGTGATAGATGGTTTCTGTTTATAGGGCGATTATGAGCATTTTGCGCAGTTCGCCTTATTGGTATAATCGCAAGTAGCTAATAAATGGGATTACAATAGTGGCAAGCAGGGTATGAGTGTACAAACTCATACGATTTTATCAATTTGTATCTTACCCAAATTGAGAAAATCCGCTTGTTGGAGGCCAGCCTCCAATCCCCCGGCAAGGAATGCTCTGCTTCCATAAAACCTCCACAAGTGGAGTGGCTACGCACCCTTACGGGCAATCACCACGCTATCGCTACCAACTGGAAAGAAAATCGTTTACTTTGTTGTTGAGGCTGATTATGGAACGTTAGAGAGCTTAAAAGCTAGCAGAAC
Source organism: Clostridioides sp. ZZV15-6598 (assembly GCF_020657705.1). Lineage (NCBI taxonomy): Bacteria > Bacillati > Bacillota > Clostridia > Peptostreptococcales > Peptostreptococcaceae > Clostridioides > Clostridioides sp. ZZV15-6598. Next base: position 11,968 of record NZ_JAGWCS010000034.1, read on the forward strand.
GAAGGTTTGTGGTGCCCAGCTGTTTTTTCGGCTTAAAGAAATAAAAAATAAAATTTTAGAAAAAATTGTTTGTAGATAGTTGAGAATTTAAAAGAAATAAATTTAGAAGTAATCTATTTTAAATTTATTTCTTTTTTATTGGAATAATATTGACAAATTTAACCTGTAACTATTATACTAAACTTAATAAATAAAGTTTATAAAGTAAGGTGTTGTTTATGAAAAATATAGTTGGAAAACCACAAACGATAAAAAAAGTAAATGAAGACTTAATAAAAAATATTATAAAAAATGATGGACCTATAACAAAGCCAGAAATTTCAAGTATTACTGAATTGAGTTTAGCAACAGTTAATAAAATTGTAGAACAATTAGCTTTGAAAAATGAAGTTAAAGTAAGTGGATTAAATGAATCTACTGGAGGAAGAAGAGCTCAACTGTTTGAAATAAATGCAGACTTAGAACATATAATAGCCCTATATTATTATAGAAACAGCTGTATAGGAGTAGTTGCAAATTTATTAGGTGAGATAACTTATCAAGAAGAGTTCAATATAAGAATGGATACGTATGAAAACGTTAACCATGATACTTTTTTTGTTATAGATACTTTGATTGAAAAAGTAAAAGGAAACAATATAAGAGCGATTGGTATTGGTGTTCCAGGAGTTGTAAAAAAAGGTGTAGTCAAAAATATACCAACAATAAAAAGTTGGGAAGGTATAGATTTAGAAAATTTAATAAAGAGTAAATATAATACTAAAGTATTTATAGAGAATGATACAAATATTACCACTATTGGAATTTATCAAAAGCAGTACAAAGACGAATATAAAAATATGGCACTTATGTATTTAGAGGATGGTATTGGCTCAGGTATAGTTATAAATGGTGAACTATATCTAGGCTCTACAAATTTTGCTGGAGAACTAAGTTATCTAAATATAGAGTTTAGTAAATATAACTACGATAACTTAAATATTGAAGATTATATTATGAGTTTAAGGAAAAGATATTTAGAGAGCAAAGATAATAAATTTAAAAAAGAAATCTTATCTATAATATCAAATTTTGTAAGGACTCTTGTCTGTGTTTTAAATCCAGAAGCTATGATTATACAATGCAATATATTAACTAAAAGTGACATGGAATTTATAGAAGAAGATGTAAATAAGAGTGTTGGAGGAGAAAATTTCCCTAGGCTAATAAAAGTGGAGTCATTGAGAGAAGGAAGTATAAATGGAGTAATTAGTATGTGTTTAAAAGAAACTGACTACCAATATTCCTTATCTAATAAAAAAGGAGGATATTAATGTGAAATATTTGATTTCAATAGATGGAGGGGGAACAAAAACAAAATTTTGTGTAAGTGATTTAGATGGAAATATACTTAAAGAACATACTACTGGTTCAACTAATTATAAGTCAGTTGGAATTCAAAAAACATATGAAAATATTAATAATGGATTTGAGAAAATATTAAAAGACTTACATATTGATTATAACGATATTGAGTACACTGTATTTGGTATATCTGGATGTGATTCTCCAAATGATTACAAGATTATAATGGATGAAATATTAAAAGTTGGGCTTAACAAAGAAAAAATATATTTAGTAAATGATGCAGTTTTAGCTTTTTATGCACAGACTGATGCTCCTGGTCTAGTAATTGTAGCTGGTACAGGTTCAATTGTATTAGGAATTAGGGAAGATGGAGATATATATAGAGCTGGTGGATGGGGATATAATTTTAGTGATTTGGGTTCTGGATATGATATAGGAAGAAAGGTATTAAAGAAAGTTTTACTTTATTGTGATGAGTGCCATGAGTATAGTGACTTATTTGATTGTGTTTTAGATTTCTTTAATGCAGATAGCTTTAAGAAACTTACATATATGATTACTGAAATAAACAACAATGTTGAAATAGCAAACTTAGCTTCATTAGTGATTGAATGTGCTGAACGAGGTGATAAATTAGCTATTGAAATATTGAGAGAGTCATCAATTGAACTGTCCAAATTAGCTCAAGTAATATTAAGTAAAATATCTAATTCAATGAAAAATAATAAAAGTGAAATAGATATAGTCTTATCTGGTGGAACATTAAACAGAACTATATATGCTCAAATGTTAATGAACAACTTAAGGGAAGAAAATACAGATAAAGAGTTAAAATTTATACTTCAAGAAAATCAGCCAGTATATGGAGGCATAAGACTTGCTATGGCATTAGCTAATAGGAGGGTCAAACATGGATAGGAAAAAGATAGTTGTACAAATTTTTACAGGTGGATTTAAAAATAAAGAAATAAAATTTAATGATATAAAATGTAAGCTATTAGAATTAATGAAATGTATTGATATAGAAAAGGTTATCATGGGTTGGAGTGTGGATAAAGAACTATATGTAGAAACTAAAAAACTATTAAAAAAATATAATGTTGAATTATATCTTTGGTTCCCATGCTTTTCGGAAATAGGATTACTTGAAGAAAGTAACCTATTAGTTGATTATACTGGAAAAGAAGTTAAAGGATATGAATTACAAGAAGATGAAAACTTTGAATTTTATTGTCCAAATAATAAGGAAAATATAGAAAACATAAAGAAAATATATAGTACTTATTTTAGTGAAATTGAGTTTGATGGAATTTTTTTAGATAAGATAAGGTATGGCTCTTTTTCGAATAAATTAAATGGTGTTTTTAATTGTTTTTGTAAAGATTGTTTAGATATATATGAAAAAAATAATATTGATAAAAAGTCATTAATGATAGAAATGGATAGCATATCTAATGAAGTTATAGTTAGTGAAGATACTCCATTTGGTATAACAGAATACATTAATGGAAAATACAAATTTAAAAATAAAATATGGGAAGCTTTTTTTGAAGTAAAGAGTCAAAATATATACAATGCACTAGTAGATATAAGCAGCTATTTTAAAGGGAAAGGATTGAAAATAGGTATAGACACTTTTTCTCCTTTTATCTCTTACTTTACGGGTCAAGATTTAGAAAAATTACAAGAAGTAGCAGATTTTATAAAACCAATGATGTATAGAATTACAAAAGCTCCAGCAGGTTTACCATTTGAATTTGAAAGACTGATTGATGAATCTGTACATGAAAATAAAGAGTGCGCCAAAAAAAAATTCTTAGAGATTTTAGGAATTAGAGAATATGAGGGAGATATGTATCCTATAGAGTTTGTACTAGAGGAAATCGATTTTATGACAAAAAATCTTGTTAAAGATATATATGTAGGTATTGAAATAAATAAAAAAGAAATTATAGCCCCTGTTACACCTAAATATATAAGTGAAAATATTTCAAACATAAATAAGACAACAGTAAAAGGGTATGTGCTATCTTGGGATTTGTTATCAGCACCAAAAGAAAATATTGATGAAGTTATAAATTGGTTTAGGAATTAGTGAGGTGATATAGTGAGTAAAATACTGGAAATGCAACAAATATATAAAAGTTTTGGAAAGGTAGACGTTTTAAATGGTATAGATTTTGAACTAGAAAAAGGAGAAGTAAGAGCCCTTTTAGGAGCTAATGGAGCAGGAAAATCTACACTTATTAAGATTCTAGGAGGAGTCCATTCCCAAACTAAAGGTAAAGTGATTTTGGCTGGCAATGAAATAATGTTTAAAAATCCACATCATTCTAAAGAAAATGGCATTAGTATAATTTATCAAGAATTAAGTTTAATACCAACCCTTACAGTTATTGAAAATATTTTTTTAGGTAGAGAAACCTTAAAAGGAATTGTGTTTTTAAATAAGAAAGATATGCTAGAAGAATACATGAAAATTTGTGAAGACTTTGACTTTAATATAGATCCACATGTAGTAGTGTCTAATTTGAGTGTAGCAAATCAACAAATGGTTGAGATAATGAAAGCAGTTTCATGTAATTCTGAAATCATCATAATGGATGAACCTACAACATCACTTACTAATAATGAAAAAGAAGGATTATTTAAAATAATAAACAGATTGAAATCTAAAGGTAAGACTATAGTTTACATTTCTCATATACTAGAGGAAGTTTTTAAGGTATGTGATAGTGCAAGTATAATGAAAAATGGAACTATGATTGGAACTTATGATGTAAAAGATTTAACTAAATTAAAAATAACTCAACTTATGACAGGAAATGATAATCACAAACTTATCGAGAAGAAGGATTATACATTTGCAAAGTATGAAGAAGCGCCTATATTAGATGTTAGGAATGTAAGTTGGTCTAATAAAATAAAAAATGTTTCATTTAAAGTTTATAGAGGTGAAGTTGTAGGTCTTGCAGGTCTTGTAGGTTCAAGAAGAACTGAAATTATAAATTTGATATTTGGAATAGATAATAAAGATAGTGGAGATATATTTATTAATGGTAAAAATGTAGATATAAGTTCTCCTAAAGTTGCGATAAAAAATAAAATAGGGCTAATCCCTGAAGATAGAAAAAATCTTGGGTTAATTTTGGAACAAGCTATATATACTAATTCGGCATCAGTACAAATTGATAAATTTAAGAAATTCTTGTTTATAGATAGAAATAGAGAAATTGAGTTTTCTAAAAAAGGTGTCAAGGAACTAGGAATAAAAGTTAGTGATGTAAAACAAGAAGTAAAAGAACTTAGTGGTGGAAATCAACAAAAAGTAGTAGTCTCTAAATGGCTAGAGAAAGATTTAGATTTAATAATATATGATGAACCGACAAAGGGAATAGATATTGCTGCAAAAGAAGATATATTTAATACAATAAAAGAATTTTCAAGCAAAGGGATAGGAGTAATATTTATATCTTCTGATTTAGAAGAAGTAATAAGAGTAAGTGATAGAATTTTAGTAACAAGAGAAGGTTCTATTGTAGATGATTTAAAAAATGAGAATATAAAAGTTCAAGATATAATGAACAGTATATTTAATGTATAAAAGAAATAAAAATGGAGGACTGAGATGAAAAAAGCTTTTGAGAAATTGAATTTAAGAGATTATGGAGTATTATTGGGTTTTTTGGCTTTATGTATAGCGATAAGTGTTGCAACTCCATCATTTTTAGGTAAACAAAATATACTTAATCTTTTGCGACAATCTTCTATAATTGGAATAATTTCAGCTGGTATGACTTTTGTTATAATATCTGGAAATTTTGATATATCAGTTGGAGCAGTGGCAGCTCTTGCAGGTGCTATAACGATGAAATTTGCGACTGGTGGAACTAATTTATTTGTATCTATGCTTTTAGGTATAGCGATTTGTGCAGTGATAGGATTAATAAATGGAATAGTAGTTGCAAAGATAAATGTGCCATCGCTAATAGCTACTATGGCTATGGTTACTATTGTAAGAGGATTGCTTTTGATGCTTACAGGAGGATATCCAATTACTGAAAATATACCAATACTTGATTACATTGGAAATGGATATTTATTTAATATACCAATACCAGTAGTAATTTTCTTTATAGTAGTGTTAGCTTCATTTATTGTACTCAATAAAACTAAGTTTGGTAGATATGTTTATTCTGTAGGAGGCAATCAAGAAGCAAGTAAACTCAATGGTATAAATGTAGATTCTCATAAAATAAAAGTATTTATTATTAATGCTGTACTTGCAGGAATAGCTGGGATTGTACTAACTGGAAGACTTGGAACTGCAACTGCGATTGCAGGTGAAGGATATGATATGGATGCGATTGCATCTGTTGTAATCGGAGGTACATCGGTAGCAGGAGGCTCTGGTTCTGTACTTAAAACTGTTATAGGTGTGCTACTTATGAGTGTTATAAACAACAGTTTTAATCTTCTTGGAATAGATGTATATTTCCAATACATATTTAAAGGTTTAATAATTTTAGCAGCAGTTGGATTTGATTCTTATAGCAAGAAAAAGCTTGCTTCAAGATAAAAAATAAGAGGGGGAAATTTTTTATGAGAAAATTAATGAAACATTTAGCATTATTACTATCACTTGTTATGATATTCACTTTAGTTGGATGTTCAAATGATGGTGCAAAAGGAAAAGATGGAGAAAAAAAGATAGCAGTATTGCTACCAGGTTCAACAGGTTATTTTGTAGCAACTAAACAAGGTATAGATGCAAAATCTAAAGAATTAGGTGTAAATGTAGAATATGCGGATGCTCAATGGGATGCTAGTAAACAATTATCACAAGCTGAAGATTTTATGGCTAAAGGAGTAGATATGATTGCATTATGTGGAGTTGATTCTGCTGTAAGTGAGAGAATAGTTAAGGCTGCTAATGATTCAGAAGTTCCTATAATAGCATTTACAAATTCTATAGGAAGTAATCCAACTGGAGAATTTAAAGGCTTAGTTACATATATAGGACAAAATGAGGAAGAAACAGGAGCATTAACAGGTAAAATTGCTAAAAACTTGTTAGGAGAAGCTGGTGGAAAAGCTGTATTAATAGAAGGCGTTCCAGGAACTACTCCACAAGTATTAAGAAAAAAAGGTCTTGAAAAAGAATTAAAAGATAGCAATATACAAGTAGTTTATAACCAAACTTCAAATTGGGAGAAAGAGCAGGCATTAAAGGTAACAGAAGATTTAATTCAAAAGAAAACTGATTTTAATGTTATAATATGTCAAGATGATAACTCTGCTACAGGAGCAGGACAAGCTTTAAAAGATGCTGGTCTTAAAGATAAAGTTAAAGTTATAGGTTTAGGTGGAAGTAAAGATGGATTAAAAGCTGTAACTGATGGGTTAATAGATGGTACAACTTATATGTCTGCTATTGAAGAAGGAGCATTAGTCATAGAAAAGGCATCTAATTTCCTTAAAGGTGAAAAAGTTGAACCTGTTACACAAATTAAACAAGTTGAAGTCAACAAGGACAATATTTCAGAACTTAAGGGTGAATGGTAAGATATTATAGATAATAAATAAGATTTGTAGAGTTACTTTATATAGTTTCTAAAGTAACTCTCTTTTTAAATCTAACCTAGTGATAAGTTATTGGATAGTATTTCTAAACAAATAAAAAATTAATATAAACAAAGACTTATTTATACTAAATTATAAGTCAAATTAATATAAACTTATGTAAAATGAGAAAACATTTAAGGCATTGGAAATGCTAAGGTTCAAAAGAATTACTAAAAAAACAAAAAAAAACATAAAAAAACTATTGAAAAAAATAAAAAAATTTTGTATAATTAAAGATTTGAAAAGTGTGGTATACAAAGCCAATCCTTTTGTATATAATATATATAAATTAAGAAAAAGGAAGGGATATATATGGCCAGGCGGTTATTTTTAGAAAGGATTGGACTTATATTATTAGGTTCAGCAATATTGGCATTTGGAGTTTATAATTTTTACTATCTAAACAACATAACAGAAGGTGGAGTGTTAGGTATTTTACTACTGTTAAAAAATTTATTCAACATACAACCAGCAATAGCAAATATTGTAATTGATGGTTTACTCCTTTTAGTAGGATATAAATTTTTCGGTAAAAAATTCCTAATATATTCAATAGTAGCTTCTATAAGTTTTTCAGTATTATATGATTTATTTGAAGCTATAGGACCTCTTGTACCACAATCACAAAATATGCTTTTATCAACTATTTTGGCAGGTGTAACTGTAGGAGTAGGAGTAGGGATAATAGTAAAAGCAGGTTGTGCATCGGGAGGAGACGATGCTTTAGCATTAGTAATTTCTAAGACTACATCTTTGAACATAGGGCAAGTTTATCTAGCAACAGATGTTATTGTATTGTTGTTATCACTATTTTATCTATCAGCGTTTGATATTTTTTATTCTTTGATTGCTGTTACGATTAGTGGTAAAGTAATTGATTTTATTTACTATCATGGTAAAAATTTAGATATGGATATGAGTAATGATATAGTTCCAGAATGTTAATATAAACTAAATAACAGTATTTTTGAAAGGTGGCAAACTTGCCACCTTTTTTTATGTCTAAATTAAGTATAGAAGAGATAATTTTATTTTAATTTTTATGATTTTAAACTACTATATTATATTAAAATTTCTAGGAATACGATTTCTAGAATTTCATTTAAAAAGCTCGATTTTATATTTATGCAATACTAATCAATAATAGATGTATCTTAACCCTATCTTTATACCTAAAATGATAAGATAAATGAAGTAGCAATATGAAACCAAAACTTATCAAAGAAACTAAAGTAAATGGAGGAGTCGAAATGTTAGATATAGTGATGATAGCATCATTGGCTATAGGATTTATTTCCATGAAGTTGATTGCTGGCTGGTGTGGGAAACAAACTGAAAAAAAATAATGTAATATATGGAGGGATTACCTATGTGGTTTCTGGCAGTTGTAATTGTAATGTTGATAGTATATTTGGTGTATGCGCTTATTAATCCTGAGAAATTCTAAATAGTATAGAGGTAATAAGCAAGTTGAATTGGGGGGAAAATTTTTATGGTACAGATAGTAATAGTATTGGCGATATTTATGATTTTAGTAATACCTATGGGTAAATATTTATATCATATATCCACTAATCAAAAAACACTTGGAGATAAAGTGTTTGATAAAATAGACAATTGCATATATAAGGTATGTAGCATAGATAAGAAAAAAGAAATGAATTGGAAGCAATATGCTTTAGCTTTATTAGTTACAAATGCAGTCATGGTGTTTATAGGATATGTAATACTTAGAACTCAGAGCATGCATATTTTTAATCCTAATGGAATTAAAGGTATGGAACAAAGTTTATCATTTAATACAATAATAAGTTTTATGACAAACACGAATCTTCAACATTACTCAGGTGAATCAGGGCTTTCATATCTTAGTCAAATGACAGTGATAATATACATGATGTTTACATCAGCAGCAACAGGATATGCAGCTGCTATGGCATTTGTAAGAGGGTTAGTAGGTAAAAAGAAAACATTAGGTAACTTTTATGTAGATTTAATTAGAATAACAACAAGAGTACTTTTACCAGGAGCTTTAATTGTTGGTATTATATTAGTTACACAAGGAGTACCACAGACTTTTGCTGGTACAGAAACCGTAACTACTATAGAAGGAAAACTTCAAGATATAGCTAAAGGCCCTGTGGCAGCACTTGAATCAATCAAACACTTAGGAACAAATGGTGGAGGATTTTTTGGTTCAAATTCATCACATCCATTTGAAAATCCAACAATAATATCAAATATAGTAGAGATGTTATCTATGATGATATTGCCAGGAGCTTGTGTTGTTGCATTTGGACATATGATAAAGAACAAAAAACAAGGTTGGGTTGTATTTGGTGCAATGTCAATCATATTTTTAATAGGTTTAGTAGTTTGCTTTAGAGCAGAAAGTGCAGGAAATCCTATTTTATCACAATTAGGACTTAATCAAAGCATGGGAAGTATGGAAGGTAAAGAAGTTAGATTTGGTATAGCTCAATCAGCATTGTTTACGACAGTGACGACTTCATTTACAACTGGTACGGTTAACAATATGCACGACACTTTAACTCCTCTGGGAGGATTAGTACCACTTTTAAATATGATGCTTAATGTTGTTTTTGGTGGTAAAGGTGTAGGCCTTATGAATATGCTAATGTACGCTATAATAGCAGTATTTTTATGTGGATTGATGGTAGGAAGAACTCCTGAATTCTTAACTAAGAAAATTGAAGGAAAAGAAATGAAGCTTATAGCTTTACTTATTATATTACATCCACTTTTGATACTTATGTTCTCTGGACTTTCAGTAGCGGTACCAGCAGGTCTTGAGGGAATTTCAAATCCTGGATTCCATGGATTATCACAGGTTTTATATGAGTTTGCATCTTCAGCAGCTAATAATGGCTCAGGATTTGAAGGTTTAGGAGATAATACTATGTTCTGGAATATAACAACAGGTATAGTTATGTTTTTTGGAAGATATGTGTCTATTATAATATTACTTGCAATATCAAGTTTATTAGCATCTAAGAACTCTGTAAATGAAAGCATAGGAACACTTAGAACAGATAATTTCACATTTACAATAATTTTAGTATTGGTCGTTTTAATTGTTGGTGCTTTAACATTTTTTCCAGCCTTAGCGCTTGGACCTATTTCAGAGCATCTAGTATTATGGCACTAAAAAATTGGGAGGGAGTAAAATTTTATGGAAACTAAAAAAACAAAGTTTATTACAAAAGATATTTTCAAAACTTCCATTATAGAAGCTTTTAAAAAATTAAATCCTAAATATATGATGAAAAATCCAGTTATGTTTGTTGTAGAGATTGGATTTGTAGTAACATTGATACTTACAATAGTACCTAGTCTATTTGGTGATGAAGGCAATAACTTAAGAGTTTATAATGGGATTGTAACAATAATACTATTTATAACTGTTCTTTTTGCAAATTTTGCTGAAGCTGTAGCTGAAGGTAGAGGGAAAGCACAAGCAGATACACTTAAGAAAACTAGAAAAGATACAGTGGCAAGAGTTTTAGATAAATTAGGAAATGAAAAAATGATAAGTGCAAGCGAACTAAAACTGGGCGATATTGTTTTAGTCAATGCAGGAGAAGTTATTCCAAATGATGGAGAAGTAATAGAAGGTATAGCTTCTGTGGATGAGTCAGCAATAACTGGAGAATCTGCACCTGTTATGAGAGAATCTGGAGGAGATTTCGCTTCTGTTACAGGAGGAACTACAGTTGTAAGTGATTGGCTAAAAATAAAAATCACAACAAAGCCAGGAGAATCTTTCTTAGATAAAATGATAGCTCTTGTAGAAGGCGCTTCAAGACAAAAAACACCAAATGAAATTGCTTTAAATACTTTATTGGTAGGGTTAACACTTATATTTATGATTGTTTTAATATCTCTTTATCCAATGGCAAATTATGCAGGTGTTAAGATTCCAATTTCTACTATGATAGCACTTTTAGTTTGCTTAATACCAACTACCATAGGTGGTCTATTATCTGCTATTGGTATTGCAGGTATGGATAGAGTAACTAGATTCAATGTCATTGCAATGTCAGGAAAGGCAGTAGAGGCTTGTGGTGATGTTGACACTATGATTTTGGATAAGACAGGGACTATTACTTATGGAAACAGACTTGCATCAGAATTTATAGCAGTTGGAAATGCTGATTCAAAAGATTTAATAAATTATGCTGTTATGTGCTCATTAAAAGATGACACACCAGAAGGAAAATCTATAGTTGATTTAGGTATAAAACTGGGTTCAACAGGAAAAACAAAAGAGGCTGAAGAAGCTGAGTTTGTAGAATTCTCTGCACAAACTAGAATGAGTGGTATAAATTTATCTGATGGAACAGCTATTAGAAAAGGAGCTTATGACAGTATAATAAATCGAGTGAAATCCTTTGGTGGATTAATACCAGACGATTTAGAAGAAAGTGTAAATAGAGTAGCAAAATTAGGGGGTACACCTTTGGTAGTATGTGTAGATAATGAGATATACGGTATTATCTACTTAAAAGATACAGTAAAATCAGGTCTTGTGGAAAGATTTGCTAGACTTCGTGAGATAGGAATAAAGACAATAATGTGTACTGGAGATAATCCTTTAACAGCAGCTACAATTGCAAGAGAAGCTGGAGTAGATGGATTTATTGCAGAATGTAAACCAGAAGATAAGATAGAAGCAATAAAAAAAGAACAATCTGAAGGTAAGATAGTTGCTATGACAGGTGATGGAACAAATGATGCTCCTGCACTTGCTCAAGCGGATGTGGGTCTTGCTATGAATAGTGGTACAACATCTGCAAAGGAAGCAGCAAACATGGTAGATTTAGATTCAGACCCAACTAAAATATTAGAAGTGGTTGAAATAGGAAAACAGCTTTTAATAACACGTGGTGCCTTAACAACATTCAGTATAGCAAATGATGTTGCAAAATACTTTGCAATTATACCAGCTATATTTACACTTGCAATACCTCAAATGGAGATATTAAATATAATGAAACTTTCTACATCATTTAGTGCGATATTATCAGCTTTAATATTTAATGCTATAATTATCCCATGTTTAATACCTCTTGCTATGAAAGGGGTAAAATATAGACCTATGAAATCACAAGCTATGCTAATGAGAAATATGCTTATTTTTGGTCTTGGTGGGGTTATAGTACCATTTTTAGGAATAAAAGTAATTGATTTATTAATTACACCTTTAGTAATGGTTCTTAATTTAGGTTAATAAATGGAGGATATAAAAATGAAAACATTAAAACCAGCATTACTTGTAAGTATTGTATTGTTATTTGTTTGCGGACTTGTATATCCACTTGTTTTAACAGGGGTGAGTCAAGTTGCATTTAAAGATAAAGCTAATGGAAGTATGATAGAAGTAAATGGTGTAAAGGTTGGTTCAGAGCTTATTGGTCAAAGTTTTACAGATGCAAGATTTTTTAAGGGAAGAGTTTCATCAATAAACTATAATACTTATACAAAAGAAGATTTAATACCAGATAAGGATGGAAATACAGTTTATGGCGGTGTTTCATCAGGTTCTTTTAATTATGGAGCAACAAATCCAGAGCTTCATGATAGAGTTCAAAAAGATATTGAACAGTTTTTAAAAGACAATCCAGGTGTAAAAAAAGAAGATATACCAACAGATTTGCTTACAGCATCAGGTTCAGGACTTGACCCTAATATAAGTCCCGCTTCTGCAAAGGTTCAGATACCTGCTATAGCAAAAGTATCAGGAATATCAGAGAGTAAATTACAAAAAATTGTAGATGATAATACTTCAAAAAAACTGTTCGGAGTTTTAGGTGAAGATAGAGTTAATGTGTTAAAGGTTAATGTAGAGGTCGCAAAAATATTAGGTCTTATATAGTATTTTGTAGAGTTTTCGTAGAGAAGTATTGTGTATGACTTAACATAAAGATTGAAGTTTGAAGAGTGAAAATCGATAATGATTTTCACTTTTTTTGTTTGAAAATTACTAATATTAGGAATAAAATAATTGTGGGGATAAAATCCAAAAAAAGGTTGCATTATCAAAATGATAATACTATAATATATTTATCGTTATCAATTTGATAATAGATTTGGACATATAGGAGGAAGTAGTATGTTATATAATAACGCATTAGAGTTGATAGGAAACACACCTGTAGTAAGGTTGAATAATTTAGGATGTACTAACGGGTGTTCTAACATATATGTAAAATTAGAAAAAGTAAATCCAGCAGGAAGTATAAAAGATAGAGCAGTTTATGAAATGCTAGAAGGATTAGAAAAAAGAGGAGAATTAAAAAAGGGAGATGTACTAGTAGAAGCAACTAGTGGAAACACTGGCATTGCATTATCCATGATAGGAAGATTAAAGGGGTATGAAGTAGTAATAGTAATGCCAGAGACCATGAGTATCGAGAGACGAGATTTAATGAAGGCTTATGGAGCAAATTTAGTACTTACAGATGGAAAAGCTGGAATGGCAGGTTCTATAGAAAAAGCAAATGAACTATTGAGAGAAAATCCAAACTATAAAAGTTTGAAACAATTTGAAAATAAAGACAATCCAAACGCACATTATAAAACAACAGCAGTTGAAATTATGAATGATGTTAAAGATTTAGATATATTTGTATGTGGAGTTGGAACAGGTGGTACTTTAATAGGGACTGCGAGATATTTAAAGGAGCAAAATCCAAATATAAAGGTAGTTGCACTTGAGCCAAAAAAATCTCCAGCTATATCAGAAAATAAAACTGGACCTCATAAAATACAAGGAATAGGAGCTAACTTTGTTCCTGAAAATTATGACTCTAGTGTAGTAGATGAAGTAATATTAGTGGATGATGAAGATGCCTTTGATACAGTTAAATTACTTGCATCAAAGGAAGGAATTTTGGTAGGTATATCTTCTGGAGCAAATATATTTGGTGCTATGGAAATGGCAAAAAAATATCCAAATAAAAAGATAGTAACAGTAGCTCCAGATGGAGTAGATAAATATATGTCCATGGGAATTTTTTAATAATTTTATTTGAGGGAGTGAATACTTTGTTTAAAAAAATAAATAAAGATATTGAATATATAATGAAAAATGATCCAGCAGCTAGATCTAAAATAGAAGTTTTTTTACTATATCCATCAGTGCATGCAATGATAATGCATAGAATAGCTCATTTTCTTTACAAGAAGAAGATGCTTTTTACAGCTAGATTAATATCACAGATATCCAGATTTATGACTGGTATAGAAATACATCCTGGGGCTAAAATGGGAGAAGGTATTTTGATAGACCATGGAATGGGTGTTGTAATTGGTGAAACAGCAGAAGTGGGAAATAGAGTAACAATATATCAAGGAGCTACTTTGGGAGCTACAGGAAAGGATACTGGAAAGAGACATCCAACTGTTGGCGATGATGTATTAATTGGAGCTGGAACAAAAATACTAGGACCTTTAAATATCGGTTCTAATTCAAAAATTGGTGCAAATTCAGTTGTTGTTAAAGATGTACCTAACGGAGCCACAGTTGTTGGTATACCAGCAAAAATAGTGAAAATAAGAAATCTAGAACCTGTAAAAAAGAATAAAAGAGAAGTATCCTACGAATACGAAGAGTTAGACAATGTATATTATATATAGTAATAACACAATTGTTAACCAAAACCTACAATCGTTGCAGTTACAACGATTGTAGGTTTTATATTTTATCTGTGATACTATTATGATACTATTTGTTTAAAACTTCAAGTTTTTGTGCGATTTCTATCTGTTTATTAGGATATAAATGAGAATATATATTCCATGTTGTTTCAACTTTTTCATGTCCTAAGTGTTCAGCTATAGTTAATATATTGATATCCATATTTGCAAGCAAGGAAGCGTGGGAATGTCGTAAATCATGTACTCTAATTTTTTTCACAGAAGCTAATTCAGCACATCTTTTCAGTTCTAAATTTAAATAAGCTCTTGAAAATTTAAATATTCTTTCATTTTCTCTTAAATCATATAATTTAGAAATATAATCCTTAATCTCATTATATAAAAAAAATGGAATAGTAACAACACGTTTACTCTTAGCGGTTTTTGGAGATGAAATAATATCCTCTCCTTTTAATTTCATATAACTTTTATTAATATTTAATTCTGTTTCAGAAACATCTTGAGGAGTAAGGGCTAGTAGTTCTCCTAATCTTATTCCACTCCAAAATAAGATTTTAAAAGCTATGTTTGCATCATCTTTATTTTCAAATTTAATAAAGTTCTTAAATTCCTCTAAAGTCCAAAAGTTCATTTCCTCTGCGTTTTTTTTACCTATACTACCCACTAGACTTGCGTGGTTTTTGTCTAAATCATAGTATTTTACTGCATAGTTTAAAATTGCCACTAGCTGGCTATGTATTGTTTTGATATATGTTTGACTATAATCACTTTTCAATAATTCATTCTGCCATTTCCGAACATGTATACCAGTAATTTCATTTATCTTTAACTTGCCCAAAAATGGGATAAGCTTCAATTCTATTATATGTTTCTTGCAATTCATAGTTGAGATTTTTAATCTTGTTTCCATATCCGTCAAATATTCTTCTGTAAGGCTTTTAAATGTCATATCTGTGCTCATTTGCTTTTGATTTAAAAATTCTCTTTCAAATTCTAAAGCTTCTTTTTTAGTTTTAAAACCTCGCTTAGTTTTCTTTTTCTTATCTCCATTAAAGTCTGTGAAATAAAAACTAGCAAACCATGTTTTGCGAGACTCATCTTTGTAGGCAGGCATTTATGTCACCTCTTTGGTCATAATATTTATACTTTACACATTTAATAATTCTTTTTTCTTTTTATCAAACTCATCTTCTGTTATTACACCAATATCAACTAAATTTTTAAATTTAAGTATTTCATCAGCAACACTACTATTGTTTTGATGTATTATAGCCTGAGATTGAACATTAGTTTTAGGTTTATAATTATCTATGTAATCTTTTATTTGCATTGCATAAGCTATTTCTTGTTGACTATAAAAAGGAATTGAATTTTCATCTTTAATGGCACCTTTTGAACCATTTCTAACTTCTGAGCTACCTTTTATAATAAATTGAATATACCTAGCACCAACACCACTTGTTTTAAGTTCTACAGCACTTATATTTTCTATCTTAATTGTTTTAGATGAATTTCCACCTCTATTTTAATAATTGACAAAACCTCTACTAGTTATTGTTATTAAATCATTGTTAATTTCAACATAAAATTTACCATAACTTTTAAATTCATATGCTCTTTTATTTTTCTGTTCTTCCTGTCTTTTAGCAACAGCTTCTTCACTAGTAAGTCTTTCAATTTCTTTTTTATGTTTTTCTTCCTGCTCTTTCAATTGTTTATTTGCAATGTCTTCTATTTCACTAGAGTTGAAATTTAATTGTTCTAATTTCTTTTTTAGAGATTTATTTTCTAATTTTATATTATTGAAATTTTTCTTTAAATTTTCATATTCAGTTTTTAACTCTCTATATTTTTTCTCCATGTCTTTAATATAATCACTTTTACTTGGTCCTAATATTCCTACTATTACAATCCTCCATTAGTTATAATTTTACTTTAATTATATTACAAGGCTGATTAATAATAAATCTTTAAATATGAAAAAAGAACTGATTATTTATTTATCAGTTCCTTTTTCATATTATTCAAATGTTTTCTTTCTTTGTCAAAAAAATATTCTGCTAGTTCGAGCGTATCTATTTCTAAAGCATCAGACAGCAGAATTATCTTTGTAGAAGAAATACTATGAATAAATTCATCTTTTTCTAGTCTTGAAATATAACTTTGACTAATTCCAGTCAATTTGCTTAATTCTTCTTGTGTAAGCTGTCTCTTCCTTCGATATTGTTTTAATGATAATGACATATTCATACAAGATTAAATTGTAGTAGTAATAATGATTATTTTCAATAGTAATAGGTAAAAAAATATAGTAAATATTGTAAAAAAGTATCGGAAATATTCCTCGTACGGATATTTTTCTAGTCGATTTATGTGTTAATATTTAATTAAGAAAGATTAGTATACAAAAAACTTTAATAAAAGAGATTAAAATTTCAAAAATTGTTGATATATACAAAAAAAATATAATAATTATCATTTTTTACGATTTTATACATGTAGAATACGTGATAAAATAAAGTTGGATACAAAGGTATGAATATTCAGAAAAAAATATCGGTTAAGTTATTTATAATAAAACAAGGGGGATGGTAATATGCAAGATGATAAAGAAAGGCTTGTTGATATTATAAGGATGTTAAAAGATAAAGATGGAAAGGATTATGAAAATTTCGTAAAAATTATAATGATTCTAATGAAAAATAAGGAAATAATTAAAAAAATATATTTTTATTAAAATCAATAAAAATAAAAATACATTGAGTTATAGCCAATGTATTTTTATTTATGTTTATTCTCTAAGGAATCAAGTATTTTTAAAATAGCTTCCCTATCTTCTTTATCTAATTCAGCTATTTTAAATATACTTTCCCTATCTTCTTTATCTAATTCAAATATTGCATCAACTATCTTTTTTATCTCATTATCTATTTCTTCCGATAAAGTATTCAGATTTCTACCTAAAAGAAAATCAACAGAAACATTAAAATAAGTTGCTAGTTTATCGAGCAAAACTGCGTCAGGCATTCTTAAGTCTCTCTCATATTGTGATAAAGCTTGACTTGTAATATTAAACACTTTTGCCAATTCAACTTGTTTAATATTATTATCTTCTCTTAGTTTGCGTAATCTACTTCCAAAAGTCATATGAAAACCTCCAAAATAAACATTTTGTTTACTATAGTATATCACAGGTAAAAATTTTACTAAAAAAATTAAACAAAATGTTGTTTTAAGTATTGACTTAAACGTTATGTTTGAATACAATATAAATATATTAAACAATATGTTTAAAAAATAGGAGTGAAAAAAATGAATAAACTAAAAACTATTAGAGAAAATCAAGGTCTAACTCAAACACAAATGGCTAAAATACTGGGTATTTCTCGCCAAAGATATTTTATGTATGAGCATAATAAAAGAAATTTTCCTATAAAATATGCTTTTAAAATATCTAAGATGTTTAATATTGAGTTAGGAGAAATTTTTTTAGATATAAATTAAACATTATGTTTAAATAATTAAATATTTAAACTAATTATACACCAGAAAAGGGGTCATTTAAATGTCATATCAGTACCAAAATATCTATCAATTAAGTAGAGAGAATACTAGTATTACTCAATAAAAGTAAAAAAGGATACTTATTAATTATAAGCATCCTCACATGAGTTATAAAGTTTGCAATCATTCAATAAATTCAACAAATATTAATTAATATCAATATCTAAATCTTCGAAAAAAGAGTGATTGAAAAAATCAATAATTGTTATATCTAAAGCATCACAAAGTTTTTTAATTGTACATATACCAAGGTTTTTACTTTTACCTTTTAAAATACTATCTATTGTAGATTGAGTAACACCTGCCATTGTACATAATTTATTTACTGTAATATCATTTTCTTGACATAATCCTAATATTCGTTTAGATATTGCTGTTAATAAAGACATAATAAACCTCCATAGATAGCATAAATAGCATCTATTGCAGAAACAAAATAATGCTAGTTAAAATTAACCAGCAAAATTAATCTTTTTTAATGTTTTAGAAATATGGATAAAGCTTGCAATTGTTCTTCTGATAAATTTTTGCTAGCTTCAATAAAATCTTGAAGGTAATCAGGTAAGTCAATGCTGGATTCATCATTAAAAAAATCAGACAAAGATATATCTAATGCAGAGCAAATTTTCTCAATGGTATTAATAGATACTTGATTTCTTCCAGATAGAATACTTTGAAGCGTTGATTGAGTTAATCCTGCTTTAGGTGGCAAGTTTATTTGTACTATATCCCTTTTTATCTCGTAATTCAATTATGCGTTGAGTAACATCCATGTAAACACATCCAATCCTTAACGTAAATATAGTATGACAGTTATATGGAGATAAAAGCACTTTGAAAATCAAAATAAAACACTTAAAAGAGGTGATTAGGTACAAAATAGTAAGTAATAATATGCCTGTCTAAAAAGTTATAAAAGAGCAGGCATGTAGTAATTACTCTGTATCATTTCCTTTTTCTAGCATTTTATCAGCTAAATCCTCAACCTTACTTATAAATTTGATTTGGTTACGCTCATTGAATTTATGTAATAGGGATAGAATCTCTTTTTCATTTTCTGAAAATAATGGTTTTGTATTGGAGTTTTGTTGTTCTCCAAAAAGTAAATAATCAGCTGAAATATTGAATTTCATGCAAATATTTGCAAGATATTCAGATTTGATATTATTTTTTTTCCAAGTTGATAGATTTCCAGTGCTACCAGTGATTTCTTTACAAAGAGCTGATATGGTAATATTATTTTGTTTACATATTTTTTCTAACCTTTCATATAACACAAAATACCTCCTGAAAAATAATTGCAAAATATCGCAATAAATATATTGATTTATGCAAATATTTGCAATATAATATAACTATAATAACAATTACTTACGACAACAAATTGTTATACAAACTTAATTTTACCACAAATAAACACACTAATAAAGAAGGTGATAATAATGAATAAAAAATGTTTACCAAAATGGAGCAAGGAAGTTAAAAAAGCCATGATAGATAGAGATTTGAAACTAGATGATTTATCAGAGGAATTAGGGTTATCAAAATATCATCTATCAGCAGTAATTAACGATAGACTAAAAAGTCCAAATGCAAAAGAAGCAATTTGTAAGTATTTAAAAGTAAAAGGTTAATTATAGTATAACTTTTCAAAGAGGTGATTTGAATGTCATATGAGTACCAAAATATTTATCAAAAAGCAAGAGAAAATACCAATTTAACACAAGAAAAAGTATCAGAACTACTAGATATATCAGTAGAGAGCTTAAGAGCATATGAGAACGACAAGAGGATACCAAACAATCAAATAGTATCAAAAATGGTTTCTATTTATAACAATAATTTATTAGGTTATGAGCATGTGAGAAGGACTACAGAAGCAGGAGTAATGTTTTTACCAAAATTGGAAATGAAAAGTCTTTCAAGTATAACTTTGAAGTTACATAAAGAAATAAAAGATTATTTAAAAAAAGAAGATGATTTCATAGATATAGTTGAAGATGATGTAATAGATGAAGATGAGGAAGATGTTTGGAATGATGTTATGGAAAAGCTAGAAGGTATATATGAAGCTATTTTAAAATTAAAGTTTTCAAGAAATACAAAAATATCAAAGGAGGTATAAAGTATGAATGACCTAACAATAATCAACCAAAATAATCAATTCTTAGTTGAGAGTAGAGAAGTAGCAGAAATAACAGAGAAAGACCATAACCAATTGTTAAGAAGTATAAGGGGATATATAAGTGTATTAGAGCAGAGTGCAAAATTGCACACTGATGATTTTTTTATTGAAAGCACTTACAGAAATGAAAATAATCAGATGTATCCTTGTTACTTATTGACTAAAAAAGGCTGTGATATGGTAGCTAATAAAATGACAGGAGAAAAAGGAATAATTTTTACAGCTACTTATGTAACTAAGTTTGAAGAAATGGAGCAAGAGTTAAAAGAACAACAACCCAAATTACCAACTACATATAAAGAAGCATTACAACAATTATTAATCGAAGTTGAGGAAAAAGAACAATTACAATTAGAGAATCAAACAATGAAACCGAAAGCAGACTACTTTGATGCTTTAGTAGAAAGAAATTTACTTACTAACATAAGAGATACAGCAAAAGAACTTGGAGTCAAAGAAAAAGTATTTATTTCATGGTTAATAGAGAAGAAATATTGTTACAGAGATTTAAAAGGAAAGATAAAGCCTTATTCTAATAAAATGCAGTACTTTGAGTTGAAAGAGTTTACAACACCGCATGGGCATTCAGATACTCAAACATTAATAAATCCAAAAGGAAGAGAAGCGTTTAGATTATTACTTATAAAGGATGGATTAGTAAGAGAAAAAGAATGTCAGATAACTTTATTAGGCTAGCACTTTGAAAACTAAATACAGAATATTTTGAAAGTAGGTGTATTGTATGGCAAAAGCAGTAGCTAAAGAACAATTGTTTTATAGGGCAAAAGATATAGCTAAAATTTTAGATGTATGTGAAGCAACCGCTTATAAAATAATTGGAGAATTAAATAAAGAATTAGAAAAAGAAGGCTGGAAGACTTTTTCTGGCAGGGTATCAGTAACTTATTTTAAAGAAAGATATTGTTATAAAACAAAAAGGGGGGCATAAAAAATGGAATGTATAAATTGTATAGATAGAGAAGTAGTGGAGCTAAACTTGAATAAGGATAATATAAGAAGATGTAATGAGTTGAGTCATTTTGAAGCTGGAAATTGCATTGCAAAGGATGCAAAGATAGCTTTTGAAAGTTTTGATTGTAATTTTAATTACAATGATGAATATACAAAAGAACAATTAGAGTACATACAGTTAAGAAAAGCAGGTTTTAAAGGATTAATAGAAAAAATCTACAACGAAAAGTTAAATAGAAGAGCAAATTTTGTACCTGTTACAGTTGCAGGACCAGCTAGATATAACTATGAAAAAGCTGATAAACAAACTGATATGATAATGAAACGTAATTTTGAGTACTCTGAGGTTATAAAAAAATTTATTGAAAATACAAAGAAGAATTTAGAAAAAATGACACCTATAGAAAAAATTTTAGAAGCATATCGAACTGGAAGTTTTGAATATGGAAAGGCAATAGAAACAAGTGATATATATGCAATAGAAAAATTGGAAGCTAAATTAGTTTATTTTGAAAATTTACAAAAAGACATGAAAGAAGCAAATAAAAAGGCTAGAAAAGATAAAAAAGAACAGCCCTATGAACCTTTTAAATTAACAAATAACAATAAAAGAATAAGAGATATTAAAAAAAGGATTGAAGAAGTAAAAGAACATAAAGAGTTAAGAAAATTAGAAGGGTTTAATTTTAATGGTGGAGAGGTATTTGTCAATTATGACATTGATAGATTGCAAGTATTCTTTGATGAAAAACCAAATTTGGAGTTAAGAACTAGACTTAAAAAACATGGATTTGTATGGTCACCAAGAGAAATGGCATGGCAAAGACAATTAACTAAGAATGCTATGAGAGTAGTTAAAGATATGTTTCCTAAAGTAACTATATAAAAAAGAATAGAGGTGATTCAATTATGAATAATTCAGTAGATAAATTTGATTTAGATAGAATCAAAGTAGGAAGTGCAATAAAAATAAATTGCAAAAGATTCGGTTTTGAAATTGATTACATTGTAGTAGTAGCAACAGAAAATGAGTTGAATTTAGCTTACTATGACAAAGAAAGAGGATGTATGGAGTATCAAGCATTAACAACAGAAGATGTTAAAGATGGTGATTATGAGGTTGAAAATTTAAATTAGGAGGAAATAAAATGGTAGGTTTATTTCAATAAAAAAAGTGCTGGTCAAAGTAACCAACACATACAAAAACTTAACTTATTTAGGAGGATACCATAAAATGAATAAAAATTCAAGTCGGAGAAAATATTTAGATGCTTTTGTAGTAACTGATACTAAAAATATAGATAAAATTGATTGGCTTAAAAATAGACAATTAGGAATAGGAGGTAGTGATGCGTCAGCAGTAGCAGGGTTAAATCCTTGGAAAACTTCTGTCCAGGTATATATAGAAAAGAAAGAAGAAATACCAATAGAAACTAAAAGTTTCAGAAT
>NZ_JAGWCS010000035.1:0-34678 GCF_020657705.1 Clostridioides sp. ZZV15-6598
TACATAAAATACATAATTTATATATTTTAATTATTTTTATGTAATCTATGTTTTTTATTTTAATTGTATAAATTATATTTTTTATGCAAATTGTATATTTTATAAATATAAAAATAGAGCATAGATTGAATATTAATATCCAACCTATACTCTATTTTTATACTCATGGTATAGCAAATCATCTATACCCTTTAGATTTTTATTTTTTTTATATTCTTCCTTCCAAGATTTATGTACAAAGGATATATTATTTTCATTAAATTTTTTACACAATTGAATCAAACTTTTCTTAACATTAACATTATCATATAAATCCATATCAAAACAAATTATAGTTAAAGGATTATTTAACTTTTTTATTATATTTATAACTTCACTGTGTCCAGTTGAAACACCTGGTATAGCTATAAAAGATTCATTACTAAAAAAACTTGCTATATCACCTTTTAATGGACCTTCTGTAATACTTATTGTATTACTATTTTTAATACCTTTTATATAATGAACTGCTGCAATAGCTTTAGTACCATTATTATATTTATAAGATGAAAAATATATATATCTTGACTTAAAATTTTTATTAGATAACAGTTCTTCATCATCCATCCTTATTTGCAAAGATATAATTTTACCTTCAAAATTTTTCATTGGAATTAAAATACCTTTTCTTGATATAAAACTCCAATTATTATATTTATCAGTATAGAATCCTGGAATTCCTTTTAATTCAAAACCTAACTCAATTAGTTTTTTACAAACACTTATTCTCTTTGTATATTCTATATTCAATGTTCTATATAAATTTCTTTTTATTGTTTGTTCATCTAATCCTCTATCCTTTAAATTAGTAAGATGTTTACTATCTAACGATAGTAAGTTCAAAAACTCTATATATACGCTATCCAAATAATTGATATTTTTAATTTCACAAGGAGCATTATTCTTTTTAACTTTTTCTATTATCCTTTTACTTATATCTAATTTTTCCCTAGATATATCACTGATCAGCTCTATATAAGCTTCTTTGTTTGTCATATGATTAAGTTTCGCATATAAAGAAATTGAACTTCCTTTTTCTCCACATCTATGACATTTATAAAAGTTTTTAAATTTGTTATTATCTATAGTTAAATACATATGACCACTTGTATCATCACAAAATGGACACTTAGACAATACTCTAGAATTATCAAGTGATTTAATTATATCTATATTACACTTTAGTGCAACATTTATAATATTTAATTTATCTTCATTCTCAAAGTAACTCATGTATAGAGCCTCCAATCTGAAAAGGGATATTATAAATATCCCTTTTTATATTTTTATTCATGAATAGGAAGTATAAAAGCCTTATTAGTCTTATCTTCTAATAATATTGGAAATGTCTTGTTATCACTATATTTTATAATAATATATTCAGATTTCATATTTTCAAGAGCATCTAAAAGATAATCTAGTGATAAGTGTATTTCTGACCCTTCACTATTTCCATCTATATCAAGTTCATCATTTATATAAATTGAATTTTCTTTTGAATTTACTTCTATATCCATACTGCTATTGTTAATGGATAATTTAATTGAATTTTTATCTCCTATTTTACATCTTCTTATAGATTTAGTTAAATTTTCTCTATTAATCTTAATTTGAAAATTGAAATCCATACTTTTAAGCATCTTTTCAATATCAATATATTCCTCTGCTAAAGTGTCAACGCCTATAATTATACCTTTTTCAAATGCAAATATAATTTTATTATCACATACACCTAAAATACCATTATTATCACCTTTACTTATTATATCGCCTAATACTTTTTTATCTAGTAAAAATGATACTGGCTCTACTTTAGCATCACACTTATAATTAATCTCATCAACTGCTATTCTATATGAGTCTGTAGCTACTATTCTTATTTTATTTAATTCTGGGTCTACTTTAAAATAAACACATTCTAAAGCTGGTCTAGTGTCTTTAGATGACGCTGCATATCTAACATTTTTTATCTTATTTAATTCTTCTACAGTAAAAAAATATTTGACTTCTGGCTCTGCAATTTCAATAATACTTTGTTTTGGTTCAGACAAACTTACTTTAAATTTTCCAGATTTTATATTGATTTTATTATCTTTAGTTTTGTCAATTTTAATGTCTTTAGGGCATTTTTGTAAAATATCCAATGCTTGTTTATCAAAAATATAAATTTCTCCTTCTGTAGGATTTTCGATTTCTTCAATTACTGCTTCAAAATAAAGATTCTTTTTTCCAATACTTTTTACAATTGCTTTGTAATCTTCAACTTGCAATTGTACATAATCTCCAAATTTTCCTGCTTGTACAATTATTTGTTTTACATCATCTTTTTTTATTATCATTTTTGTTCTCCTTCAGTTTTATTTAATTTATTTGAGCATTTATAACATAATGTCTTACCATATTTTATATTTGCTATATTTTTTGTTCTTTCATCAACATGTACATTACATATTGAGCAGAAATCTCTATTTTCAGTATCATTTACATTATTTTTTATATAACCACCAGACTCTTTATTAGGTGAATTATTCCATCTACCAATAGTTCCATAATCAGAGTTATTTTCAATTAATCTTTTACTAAATGCCTTTCTATTTTCAAGAAAAACAGGGAACATACTATTTTCCCATAAAGGTATATATTTATTTACAGTTTCAATCATTTCATTAATTTCTTCAGTTTGTAAAACAAAGTAGTTTTTTTTCAATTCAGAATAAGTTTCTTTAATTATTCCTTTATAACTATTTTTAGGATCTTTTAACTTTCCTTTTCCTATAGATATACTAATTATCCAATAATATTTACCTTCTTTCTGATTGTCTTTGTTGCAAGATACACTAAAATTTCTTATTTCTTTATATCCATTTTCAAAACTTGTATATTTATTTATCTTTGTTTTTTTATATTTAGACTTTGTATTTACAAAATTCTTCTCAAAACTTTCTGGACCACTTTTTAACAAATCACTAAATTCTTTCCATTCATTAACATTAAAACAAAATTTTAATTTTGTATTATTATTGTTTTTTGAATCATTTATTATCATTGTTATTCTAGATACCTTTGAATGTAATATAGCTTTTAAAATACCTATCTCATTATAAAAATCATTTACACTTAAATCATCTTCTACAGCGAATACTTTAGTTTCACGACCAGATTTAAATATTTGTTTTATATTACTTGACATAACAAATGTCCCCCTTTTGTTAACTGACTAAAGCAGTTTATTTTTTGTTTACTAAAAATTAGCTTAAATTTTTCTTATCTTTAATATGGGTCAAAACTTTTATTTTTTTGAAAAATTACAAAAAATAAAAACATCACTAAAAATCAACCGATTTTAGTAATGTTTTTACTAAAATAATACTAAAGTATTACTTTAGTATTATGCTTAATAAATATCATTAATTTATTTTTAAAGACTTATAGCCACATGATTCTCACTAATATTATAGCTCTTAATATCTTTACTTTTCAAAAATTCTTTTAAAACAATATTTATTATTTTTTTGTCCTCATCTGTTATATAAAAAATAGGCCTATTTTGTATATAGGGCAATATTATTTTATTTATATTGTTTTTATTTATATCATTCAAAATTGAAAAAAGCTCTATTCTTATATTACTAAATTTCATAATATCTCACTCCTCTAATTAATTATTTCTTTTATTAAAATACTTGGTTCTCTATTTTTTATCTTTTTACCATGTTCTTGAGAGTTTTTAGGAATATACAATATTACTTTTTCTTTGGCTCTAGTTAATGCTACATAAAAAAGCCTTCTTGCTGATTCCAAACTTTCACTTTTTCTAGGAAAATTCTCTTCATATAAATTTGGAATTATAACTACATCAAACTCTAATCCTTTTGAAGAATGAATAGTTAACAAATTTACATTGTTATTACTATTTTCTTTCAAACATTCTTGTCCTTCTTTTGTATTTTCATAACAAAGATATTCAATAAATCCAATACTTTTCTGTTTAATATCAGTACCATTTGATATCCATTTTTTTATTTTATTTTTTAATACAATATCTTCTACTTTAAATAAGTTCTTAGCTAACTCATATACTCTTATCGCTGTAGAAGCTTTTATACAATTGTTCAGTTTTTCAAATTTTAAAATCTCTTCTGATTTATTATTAAATTTAACACTTTCAAATATACTTATATTTTCCTTTAATGCTCTTATTTTTTGCTCTTCTGATGGTTTTAATATACTTTCAGCTAACAAATCATTTTGTAGATTTGATGCTAAAGTTAAGATATTAAAGAGTCTACTATTATAATTTTCCTTAAGTGAGCTATTAAATTCTATGCCATAATTAATAAAAACCTTAGATAGTCTTTTTATTTCCATATTAGTTCTACACAATATTGCTATATTTTTATCATCAATACCATAACAATACTTACAAATTTGTGAAATTATCTTTACATCTTGTATTTCTTGATTCTCAGTAGTGATAATATCAATATCTTCTCCATCTGTAAATCCTATCATTTCTTTTTTTATTTGATTTAAATTAAGTGATATTGTTTTATTTGCTAAATTTATTATTTGATTTGTATTTCTATAGTTTTTTACTAATTTTATGACTTCTGCATTATATTTTTTTTCAAAATTTAATATATATTCCACCTTTGAATTGTTCCATTCATAAATTGCTTGTGAGTCATCTCCAACAACATATAAATTCTTTGGTGCTATTTTATCTATTATTTCTATTTGTATATCATTTGAATCTTGATATTCATCTATAAGAATATACTTCATTTCATATCTAACCTCTGATGCAGTATTTTCATCATTTAGAAGCTCAGAGCAGAATGGAAGTATTAAATCTATATCAAGTAATCTATATCTTTTAAGATTAAATAAATATTCTTTTAATGCTAATGATATATTTCTATTTTTATTTTGAATGTCATAATTTTTTATTGCATTAATCAAATCATTACTTTTATTCAAGTTAAATCTCTTACTTATATTTTGAATTAAATTCTGTTTTTCAATATCTGAAATCATAGTATATTCTTTAAAATCACCATATTTTTTTAAGATATAAATTGAAAACATATGAAATGTACTTACAAATACCTTTTCTCCATTTTTTGATTCCTTCATAATTCTTTTTTTCATTTCAGTAGAAGCATGTCTTGTAAATGTTATACAAAATATATTTCTATAACTAATCCTTTTTTCCATTAGATGAGAAACCCTTTTGCTTATAGTCTTTGTTTTACCTGCTCCTGCCCCTGCTATTACAAGTACATGAGTAGAATTTGTATTTATAGCTTTAAATTGTTCCTCATTAACACCTAATAAGTTCATATAAAACCTCCATTTTATTTTGCTGACATGCAGCTTTTTTTATTTGCAATAAATATGGGGCAATTTTATATTTTATTTGAAAATAATAATAAAATATTTTCAAATAAAATATAAAATTGCCCCATATTAAGTATTATTAAATCTTTTAAATAAATTGGAGGAATAGAAATGAGTTTAAGAAAAATAAAAGATAAGAAATTGATATTAATTATATTCTTATCATCATTTGTTGTATTTATATTACTAGTTTTTTATTTTATGATTTTCAATAATCCTAAAAAAGCTGAATATAACATATCTGAAAATATTAAAAACACTACAAAGAAAATTGAAAATTATAATCAAACAGATAAAAGACTAGATGAACCTAAAACTGAAAATGAATTAGATGAAATTTTTTATACTAGATTTCCAAGAATTGAAATCCCTAAAATAGTTGATGATAAAGTACAAAATCATATATACATATATAGCTTATCTTTATCTTCTAATTTCTATATAACATATAAAAATTTTAGTGATATACAAAACACAAAGGAATCAATTAGTGATTATAAAGACCTACTTGATACTTGCATTGCATCCTGTAAATCTAATTTAGACGCTTTAAATGAGATAAAAAAACTTATTACAGGCAATAACAAAGAGATAGTTAAGCAATTAATAAAAGATTATGAGAATTACACAAGTTATTTGCAATCTCAAAGAAATTATATTGATAACAATATAAAAAAAGGAGAGAATTCAAACCTAGATTTTCTTGGGAAATTTTACGAATTTGAAGAGTTTAAAGATATAACTTCAAAGGTCCAAAGAAATCTACCTTTACCAAACAATGATAATACAAAAGCATTTCAAGAATATGAAGAATATAACCTCTCAAAAAATTAATTTGCATTAAAATAAATCCCTCTTATAAAAATAAAAGGGATTTATTTTAATGCATTTATATACTCTGGTAAAGACCCTATTATGCTATTTAACAAACATCTTTGTTTTTCTGTATTTTCATAAAAAGATACATCAAAATAATCTTTACCCATGACATAATCTTTTATTATAAATTGATTCGTTTTTATTTCATTAAATGCAAGTTCCAAATACATCATATTAGCTTTAAGCGTTTTTTTACTATCAAGATGAACTTCATACTTTAGATTATCAATATAGAATCTATACATTTTATTTTGTAAATCTTCTCCACATCTAATTAAATAATTCCTTCTACCTTCAAGAAAATATGCTAAGTTTATAGATTGTCCTAATTTTAATTTCTTTAATTCATTTTCATACATTAAATCAGTTGAAACTCTATCAAGCTCTGGAGGAACTGCCCTTATTACTTTCACAATTTCTCTGTTACTATCAGTCGTTATAAAATCTACTGATGTAAAAAAATTAAAAGTACCTTTTCTTTTAATTTTACCACCTTTTTCAACAGTCTTATCAACTGTATAATATGGAAGTTTTGACAGACGTTCTCTGACATCGTCATAATTTTTCTTAGCTCTTGCTAACCCTAGGTGTTTTAATAAATCAACTAAATAGAATGTTGCTGTATCCAAATTAAAATTTCTCTCAACATAAATAAGAATTGCTAAATCTTTTTTATCCAGTGATATTTTAGGCATAGCTTTTTTCTCAGTTTCACTATTAGATAATTCTGTTCTAAAATTTTCTATATCTGATCCATTTTTCTCTTTAAAATCAAATGAAAATTTGTACAATAAATTTAATTGAACACCTTTATGATCTTTAGCATTATATTCATTTGATACATATGAATTATCATCTGTCTTAACTATCTCAAGGTTTTTAATTTTTCTTGGTCTAATAGTTGGTAAAAATATACCTGGTGCTATATATGCAGGTGTAGTAAGAACAATTTTATTAATATCATACTCATATTGTGCTTTAAGTATTTCTGTTATACATAAAAGTAAATCATGAGAAAAAGCAGATTTTATTTTAGAATCTGACATCTCAAATAAATATGGAAAATCTGATATGTTATAAAAACTATCAAATGCCCAATTTTTTAATGTTGTTTCTCTCATTTCTATCAATTCCTCTGGAGATTCTAAATCTATACTTTTTATTTTACCTTGATTTTTAAGATATTCATCTCTAATGGATAGATATTCTCTTTTCAACAATTTAGGTTCACTTTTATTACTATTCATAGAATCCAATGCCATTCTTACCCAATTGTTCTTTATTCTCCAACTAGATGTTATTTCTTGAGATCTTAATTTTTTTGTTTTTCTAGGAGCTGTTAAATAGTTTAATTTAGATAAAATAGTTGATGATAAAAAATCTTCAAAAATGGGTCTTACATTTTCTATAGTATCGTGTTCTTTTATCATATATACTTCAAAAAACCTTTGTGTAATAAATTTAAACTTTTCTTGTTCATAGATAGCATGTATTATTAAATTCAAAAAATTTTGTTGTTCTTTTTCACTAAATTCAAATGCTTCATCTAACTTTTCATACAACATTTTATCACCCCTCTAGATATTATAATACATTAATTTATTAGTTAATAAAATATATATTTAATACATTATAGACATTATTTAAAAATCATATTATCAATTTTACTTTTGACAATTAGTTAGAAAATTCATATAACATGTTAATTTATTTAATATATTCAATACTATTATATATATAATTACTATTTTTTATATTCAAAAAGACAATAGAATCTGCGAACCTTTCTTAATACACTTAATATCAGTATATATAATTGTTACTTTTCATATTCAAAAAGACAATGAAATCTGCGAACCTTTCTTGCATAGTTAATATCTACATGAATATAATCTCTATTTTTTTATATTCAAAAAGACAATGGAATCTGCGAACCTTTCTTATACATTTAATATTAACATGTATATAATTGCTACTTTTTATATTCAAAAAGACAATGAAATCTGCGAACCTTTCTTGCATAGTTAATATCTACATGAATATAATCTCTATTTTTTATGTTCAAAAAGACAATGGAATCTGAGAACCCTTCTTATACATTTAATATTAGCATGTATATAATTACTATTTTTTATATTCAAACAAAGTATAAATTTCTAATTATCTTTTTATATTTTCTTAAATGCTCGTAAAGCCTTATTCTATGTGCTTTCGAGTATTTTTACTGTAGGAAGATACTTCACGTTTCTTTGCATATTTCCTCATGTCTTAGCTGTCAGAAGTGGTAAATAAGTAGTAAATTCATTTGTACTACTAAGCAACAAGACGCTCCTGTTGCTTCTCTTTATTCAAGCGTTTCATTTCTGCCATTGCAGAATCGAATGTTGCATGTGCGTAATAGTTCAGCGTCATGGCTATATTAGCATGTCCCATAATGTACTGTAATGCCTTTGGATTCATTCCTGCATTTGCATAGTTGGTACAGAATGTATGTCGCAAACTATGTGGAGTGATGTGTGGCAATTTATCCTCGTTATACTTATTGTATTTCTTAACAAGACCTTTCATCATGCCGTTGTAATCACTTGCCACTTTTGGATAGTTCTTTCTATTAAGAAAGAGGAAATCACTATATCCATCAATCTCAACACGCTTATCATTCTTTCGATTCGCTAACACTCGCTTAAATGCTTGATAGGCTTCTTCAACCATAGGAACTTGACGTTCGCCACTTTTGGTCTTTGGTGTTTCAATGTAGTACCCAATTTCAGTATCTCTCAATAGCTGATGGTCTATATTGACAAGACGATTCTCAAAATCTAAATCTGGAAGTGTCAAACCACCAAACTCTGAAATACGAAGACCTGTTTTTAAGAGTATCAGAATTTCATCATAATTTTTGCTGTAGGTTTTATCAGCTTTTGCAAAGGCTAACAGTTTTTCTTCCTGTTCTTCTGTTAGTACGGTCTTAGGGACAGTATCATCATCAAGAACTGCTTTCAGTTGAAAGTCAAATGGATTCTTCCGAACACAATCATCTTGTATAGCAATATAGAATGAAGCCTTTAAAGAACGTTTGTAGTTATTGATGGTTTGATAAGCATAACCATTTTCACTCATTCTAATAGCCCATTCTTTAGCGTCTGATGGCTTAATACTGTCAATACTTCTTACACCTAACTTGTCTTTCTTCAAAATATCCATAAGATATTTGCGTCCAGTTTCAGTGTTTTTTCTAACCTTTGGTCTTTGAGCGTTCTGTTTTGCGTAAAGCTGGCAGAGTGTCATTTTCTTTCCTACAACATCAATACCATCATGAATGTCTTTCTGTAACTCTGCGATTTTCTCTCTAAGTGAGATACAATCACGCTTTCCTGCTGGTACTCGGTCTGTAGCCACAAGTTTCCACGAGTAAACAAATTGCGGTTCTCCAAATGAATCTATATATTTGTATAAGTATCTTCCGTCTTTTCGTTGGCTCTCTCCAGTCTTTAAGATTCGACCTTTATTGTCACGTCTTTTTTCTGACATGGCATTTGCTCCTTTCCTTTATGGAAAGAGCCTTGATACGACTTAATACTATTTTATCATATACAAGACCCTTTGGCGACGCTAGATTGCGTCCAATGTATCTATAATTTTTTCAAATTGTTTTCGTTTAATCTGAATACGATTGCCATTCATAATCAGCCAATTTGCATTTTTATTTTCCTCTGCCAAGCGTCGTAGCTTGTTTTCGCCAATACGAAAATATTTTGACGCTTCTTCAATGGTTAGGGTATAACGTTCCCAAATAGGAATGTCAGTCTGCTTCATAAAATCCTCCTTTCCAAATCACTTATTTGGATTTCATAAAAGTTGTTTTACCAGCAATCGAACAGCTTTAGCAAAGCTCACGGGAGTTCCACCCCTGCATGGTTCTCATGTAGCCATACTCATTGCCTGCGACGGTTTTATCACGCTCGGACTATTGACTGTATGGGAGTATCATTATCACGATAAGAATGTCGTTGCAGGCAATCCTGCTAAAGATTGCTTCTCGGATCACTAACATGAATCGCTCGCTATCTTTATAAGATAGGTCATGGCGGTTAGTTCCGTTGGCTCTTTTCTTATCGAAACGTATTCGATTACTTTTATTCAGTTTTCAAAGAACAATGGCTCGTTAGCCTATCAAAACACATTGAAAGCTCAATATGCTTTGGTGGAATAACAAACCTCCCTGTTCGGGAAGCGTGGAATGGTTTAGCACGCTTCCACGAAAGGAGAGAGGATATTACTTAATTTCAAATGACAAAATCTTTGTAATCAGTCTGGTTTCCATTCTTCCACGTAAGACTTCATCAACGACCATACTTTGATTGCCATATTCATCTTTCATAAGTCGTAGGGAACGCTTCGTTATGTACCCTCTGTAATGATGTAGAATCTGGTTAATCGCTTCGGTATCGCCATCTGTTGCCTTTACAATGAGAGGAAAGGGAATCATAGGATATTGTGTTTTCATTCTTCAAATTCCTCCATAAACTTTTTAATTAAGGCTAGTCCACTGGTTCTATGCCGATAGACAGTAGAACGGTTCAATTTCAACAGGTCTGCAATTTCTGAATCGCTCATGTCCATAAAGTAAAACAGCAGTAGAATTTCACGTTTCTTGTCTGGCAACTCACGTAATGCTTCACTCAACAAATCATTTTCAACGCCTACTGATAACCCATTGAGTGTAAAAATCTGAAAGTCAGTTGAATAGTTATCTGTTGTCGCAAACTGGCTAACAAGATAATCGCCAACATCCGAAAAGGACACCTCACGCTTTGCAATCCTTGAAAGATAAAGCATATAATTCTTTCGCTCGTCTTCCATAGCACGTTTACAGATATAGTCAAACTGATTTTCTATTGTGGTCTGAAAAGAAGATGGTTTCATGTTTCTCACCCCCTTTCTGTCTAGGAAAGGAAGTGAGCCTTGCTCGTTTATCTCCTTTCACTCTTAGTCCCAATGTGAAAGGGGGATTTGTTGCATTACTGATAAATAAACTTTGTAAAAAAGTTCTGAATAGCCAAAAAAGCATATAAACAGATTTATTTCTCTGTTTACATGCTTCTGTTATTCTATCTATATGATTTATAAAACCACATTGGTGGACGTACTTATCTATTGCAGATAGACGACTTTTTTTGACAAGAACCCAATGTAAGGAAATTTATTGTATATGATGTACTTCATGGCGACGTTGACCTCCAACAAACCGCCATTTGGAAGTAATATACAATATTTTAACAGCGTAAATAGCACTACCATATAACGGTTTTTTTTATTGGCGTTTAGTAGTGCTTTTTATTAAATATAAACCTATAAACCATATAACACGTTTTTCTATACCTGTTTTTAATTCAGTAGGAACAATAAAATGTATAGAGGTGGTCTACTATGCGTAAAAAAGAAGATAAATATGATTTTAGAGCCTTTGGTTTAGCCATTAAAGAAGCTCGATTGAAACGAGGTTTAACTCGTGAACAAGTGGGAGCATTGATTGAAATTGACCCACGGTACTTAACTAATATTGAAAATAAAGGGCAACACCCCAGCATACAAGTTCTTTATGACCTTGTATCGTTACTTCATGTTTCCGTTGATGAATTTTTCTTACCTGCTAATAACTTGGTAAAAAGCACCCGACGATTACAGATAGAGAAATACATGGATAGCTTTACAGACAAAGAACTATCCTTAATGGAATCTTTAGCCAGCGGTATCAACGAAGCAAGAAACATCGAAGACTAATTAAAAGAATCCATACATAACGGAAAGAGCCGATAAAATGAGATTGTATTAATCTCATTTTATCGGCTCTGCGTCTTTGCGTCTGGCTCTGTAATCACAGTTACTTTGAACTGCTTTATTTCAATTAAATTTTCTTGTCTGCATTTCGGACAATAGAGGGGGAATTTTTTTAATTCAGTATCTTCCCTTATCTTTAATCGTGTTTTATTTCCACATACAGGACACAATATCCACTTGTAGTTTATAATAACTATCTCCTCCTTTACACTTTAATTCAAATCTTTATTAAAAAATATTTCATCTTATTTAACAAGAAACCATATTTATATAACAACATAAAATACACTAAGTTATTTTATTGAACATATATCGTACTTTATCTATCCGACTATTTGGACGACGGGGCTGGCAAACAGGTTCACCGGTAGTAACATGGTACCCTTTTAACTCTGTTAAACAAACACTACGTCCATTTGTAAAGAAAGTTAAATCACTACGATATTCTTGAATACACCGAGCAGGGATTTCTCCACTAAGAATGACCTCATTATTTTTCAATTGAGTGTCTACGATGTTCGCACAATATTTAGGAGCATCGTTGTATGCTCGTGAAAGATATTCCTGTGGCGCATAAATTTTAAAACTAAGATATGGCTCTAACAATTCTGTTCCAGCTTTTTTTAAGACTTGTTCCAATACAATAGGAGCAAGCATCCGAAAATCTGCTGGGGTACTAACAGGGCTATAGTATAAGCCATACTTAAAACAGATTTTACAATCCGTCACATTCCAACCATATAATCCTTGTTCGCAACCATAGCGTATCCCTTCCATAACTGCATTTTGAAATGATTGATTTAAGTATCCAAGAGAAACCGAGCTCTCATACTGCATTCCACTTCCCAACGGAAGCGGTGATACAGATAAACCAATGGAAGCCCAGAAAGGATTTGGCGGCACTTCGATGTGAATGGTATATTCTGCATTTTTTAACGGTCTCTCCATATAAATGACTGTAGGCTCTTTTAGTTCTATCTCCACATGATACTTTTCTTGCAACAGTGCACTAATCACTTCCATTTGTACTTTCCCTAAGAAAGAAAGTATAATTTCATGTGTCGTAGAATCCACGTAATATCGTAGAAGCGGATCACTATCTGAGATTTCCAAAAGGGCATCAAGCAACATTTCTCTCTGTTCAGGTTTACTCGGTTCAACAGTTGTTTGTAGTAGAGGGTGCGGATTTTCAATCTTTTTTCTCTGTGGCAATAGTTTTGTATCTCCAAGAACACTATTTAACTTCAAAAACTCATTTTGCAAAATAACAATTTCTCCAGAATAAGCTCTATCAATCTTACATAATTCACCATTTATTGAAGTATACATTTCTGTAACTTTTATTTTTTCTTTTTCTGATACTCTAACCGAATCTCGTAAATGTAGTACTCCACTATAAAGGCGTATATATGCAAGACGTTGTCTTTTTTTTGTATATTCAATTTTGAAAACATTTCCGCAAAGTTCAGACGGACCTCGATGTGTTGATGAATAAAATTTATTCGTAATCACTTCTATAAGGTTATCAATCCCTATATTGTTTTTTGCACTTCCGTGATAAACAGGGAACAGGGAACAATTATGAAATCTTATGCTTTCCTCTTGTTCGAGTTCCAATGCTTCTAATGATTTACCGGACATATATTTCTCTAAAAGGTCATCGTTTCCCTCTATTACCGTATCCCATTGTTCAGATTCGGTAAAGTTCGTCACACACATATTAGGATACAGTTCTACCTTCTGTTTGATTACAATTTCGGCAGAAAGTTTCTCTTTAATATCCTGATAAACCGTTGATAAATCAATTCCATTTTGGTCAATCTTATTGATAAAAAAGATTGTGGGAATCCCCATTTTCCTAAGTGCATGAAATAATATACGAGTTTGTGCTTGTACGCCATCTTTTGCAGAAATCAGTAGAATTGCCCCATCTAAAACTGATAATGAACGATATACTTCTGCTAAGAAATCCATATGTCCTGGCGTGTCTATGATGTTCACCTTCGTATTTTCCCACTGAAAAGAGGTTATTCCTGTCTGAATTGTAATTCCTCTCTGACGTTCTAAAAGCGTATTATCCGTCCTCGTTGTACCTTTGTCCACGCTTCCTAATTCTGTAATCGCTCCACTGTTATATAATAAGCTTTCTGTTAAGGTAGTTTTTCCTGCATCAACATGAGCTAAAACTCCAATATTAATAATTTTCATGTGATTTTCCTCCATTCAAAAACCCAAAAGGGCATAAAAATCCCAGTGATAAATACTTTTATCACTGGGATTTTTATGCATAACCATAGGTATACAAAGCATACAGATATTCTCTGGATACTTTAGAATCACATGATAAAGGTATTCTTAAACTGGGTACAAAAAACTAAGCCCTCCTAAAAAAGGACATCTAATTATTTGTTCCCGCTATCAAATTGACAGTTTATTTAAGAATACCTTGCCGCATATTTATTAACTCCTTTTAAATAGTCACTTAAATAATAGCACGTAAGAGCATATTTGTAAAGGAATCTCCAATTTTTTATCAAAAAGAGTACATGATTACAAAGTATCTGTAATCATGTACCAATATTTGTTATTTTACAATCTTCCAATTACTCCCGTTCTTTTCAAGTACCAAATCAAATTGAGATACCTGCGTTGCTTTGGTCTGCTGGTCGATATACTCCACTGTCAGCGATACCGTGACTTGATTATCCTTACGATTGTGAATAGGATTTACCAGTTCTTGAAAGATGTACTCTTTTCCGATTGGTTTTAATATCCCGTCATTCACATAGTAGGAAAGTTCACTGGCTGTCGCTGTAGGATAGAGCTTGAAGAACGTCGTTAAAAACTCATTGATTTCATTGGTTGTAATGGAATCAACCGTCCCCTCACTTTCAATGGCTTTTGGTTTATAACTTGATTTCTTAGGTATGTTGGTAATGGTCGGATTCTTAACCAGTACCATATTTCCAGAACCATCTACATAGACACTCACTATATAAGCAGAGTGGACGGTCTTTGTATTTTCTCCCTCTGTAATGAGCTGGTCTACACTGTAGGTTACATTAAACTCATTGTCGCCAGTTGGCTCTACCGTCCATATCTGAAATCCTCTTACAGAAGACGATACAGGAATATCTTTGCGTACTGTATCAACATTGAGAGCTTGAAGTTCATCTGTCAGATAGCCTTTTAGACTTTCCATTCGATTATCAATGGACTTATCGGATTGCTCCCATGAATAGTAGACTTTCGCAAAGTTCTCTACAAAATTTTCTACATGATGAGTATCAACGTATTCCTTTTCTATGATAGTTGTTTCGTGAATAGTATGAGTATCTATAGCTGTAAAGTGCTTGAATATCGCAAAGCTGAAACTAAGCCCTAAAAGTACCCACAAGGCAATCACAACCTTTTTATGAGGATTGACCTTATAGACACGAGGTTTCTTTTCCTTTGGTATCTGTTTTTCTTTATTCTGATTTTTTCTAAATTTCATCATTAAATCTTCCTTTCTCATTGTTTGATTCGTCCTGCTCCCACTAAATGCTGTTGCCAGTAGGGGCTTGTTAAGTCGGCATAACCGATTGGGTCGCCTGCATGAAACATACGGTTATTGCCAAGGTATATCCCAACATGAGTAATATAAGAGCCAGCGTTATAGGTAGAATGAAAGAAAACCAAATCGCCAGCTTGTGCTTCCGATAGTGGGATATGCTGGGTCACATCATATTGCTGTTGTGCGGTTCGTGGTAAGTTAATTCCAGCTTTTCCATACGTCCATTGTGTCAGTCCGCTACAATCAAAAGAAGTAGTCGGGGAAGCTCCACCGTAAACGTATCGCCAGCCCTCATATTTCAGTGCTTCGTCCATGATGGCTTGTACCGTATCATCATCAAACTCTGTTGTGACAAGATACTGCGTTACCAGTTGCACATAAAACATATTGCCATAGTTGTATCGCCAGCCCCCATTGATAGGTATGGCTATGGGATTGGGGTAAGACACTTTTTCGCCACCTGAATACTCTTTTGAGAAACTTTGAGCCAGTTCAAAGGTATATTTATTTCCACGATTAGCCACATACCCTAAGAAACCACCACCATAATTGTAGGACTGGATAACCGATTCTAAATCTACACTGAGCCTTTCGCTACTGGCTAATAATTCACTGAAATACTTCACACCTTGCTTAATGGATTCTTCTGTACTCAATGAATTAGGTGGAAGACCGAGGGATTCCGAGGACTGCATAACATCTTCCGCAGTACCGCCCGATTCCACCTGTATAATCGCAAGAAGTATGTTGACATATTCTTCAACGCCATATTCTTTGGCATATTTTTCTACCATAGGCTTATGAGCCAGCACTTCTGCGGAAACATTCACACCTCCATAATGAATATTGGAAATTCCGCTGTCCTGTTCATCTGAAAATAAAATGGCAACAAACAGAAGCAGTGAGAAGACCATCAAGAATAATCCAGAACCACCAATCACTAAAGTTTTCAACTTCATGGTTTCTTACCGACTTTCTTAATGGTGGCGGTTTTGATTGGTGGTCTACTTCTTGTATTTTGTAGTGGTACTCTTTGAACAGTAGACGGACGTTCTTTTGTGATTGGACGTTGTGAAGTTCTATCTGCTGTAGTGGTTGAAGTTGCTGGCTTTTGAACGGTTTTTTCTTGAACGGTATTGCCTTGGCGTTCCACTTTTGGACTTGAAAAATCGGACTTAACTGCTGGACGCTCTTGTTTGGCTTGTTGAGATTCCTTATATGAAGTCTGAATATTAGACTGTTTTGAGGTCTGTTCATCATGATATTGTTCTTGTCTTGTAGTCGGTCTTTCATGAACAGAAGAAGCAGGCTGTTTTTTCTGTTTGACCTGTTCCATTTCAGAGCGACGCTTCGCAATGGTTTTTCGCCTTTGTTCCTGCTGTTCCTTGCGTCCACTGGCTCTGTCCGCTTTGGTTTGAGAAATACTACTGGTTAAATCACGGACATTCTCTTTTACTTTGGATTTTCCTTGATATACTGCATATCTTGCATTGGTCGGCAAATCTTTAACCTGTTCTTTCAAACCACTAGCAGTGTCTACCATTCTGTCTTTGGTATCAGCTACTGTACCGATGGTTTGACCGATACGTTTTCCAAGTGTTGATTTTTCCTTTCCGTCTGGTCGGGAGTGATCTGCTTGTGTCCTTGCAGAACTCCCCGAACCCGACTGTCCTTTTTTACCTGTAACAATGGCAGACCCAGCCCCTAGAGTAGTCATGGAACGTCCAAGTTTCCGCTGTAGACGGTGCATGTGAGCGTGCATAAGCATACGAGGTTTTCTCATCACACGACTTCCCACACTTTGAGAATCGTTACTCTGTAGAGAAAACATACTCATTAAATCGCCCAGCTTGAAGTAGATTCCTGCAAAGGTCACAATCTGTAGAAAAGCAATCAAAAAGAACGGATAACCAGCCGATAAGGTATAGAGCATGGTTGAAATACTAAATGCTGTCGTAATAATCAATGTGATTCCAGCTCGTGTCAAAATGGTATTAAAGAGCTTTGTTATGGCTCGTTTTGACATACCATCAAATGATGGAATCATGCTTAAAATAAAGCTCACAGGCAGAAACATAGCATAGATGATAAAAAGTACCTGCGAGAAAATCATGATTCCTGTTAATAGGAATACAAATATGGAAATCCCAATATTGAAGACAAATAGGAAGAAGACTGTACCTAAACGGTTAATGGTCTTTGTAATGGTTAGATTGGTATTGCTTCTGTCTTCAATTTCTTCCGCAACAATTTTTTCTCTGTCTTCGCCATTGTTGGAATCTGGGCTGGTGGAGAGCAGGCTTTCCACACGGTCAATACCGATACTTTCAATGTCTGAACTGTTGTATTGAAGCAGTAGCCACGGTTGCTGAACCTGTATGGAAAACAGGCTATCTCTGATTAAGTCCACGCTGTCCTTGCCTTGACTATCGGAATGGGGCATGACAATCTTCGTGCCAAGTGATAAACTGGCATTACTGATGTCTGATGAAAAGTCATTGATTTTTTTAATGTAGTCGGGAGCGTAGGCAATAAAGGAAGCCGATAGGATAAACACCAGCACAAAATTCATAATGGCATGAATTGCCTTTGTGGTTTCTCTCTTTATCAGTCCCGTATAGGCAACATAAACCCCAAGAACCAAAATCAAGAGTAAGAGGAATCCAACATAGAAACCCTCTGTTGAAAATCCGTTTGCACTCACACCAGCTAAGGTCTGCATATTCTTACCAATGGAATCTGCTGTAGCGGAAATGAAGTCTAAGGAATAGGCTTCCTGTACTAAGTAACCTGTCGCATTGGAAACATACAAACTGATTGTCCAAATAAAATTGGTAATGGCATATAGTCCATACATGACCTGTTTTCCAATCCCGTCCGACCAGTTCCACGGAAGCCAGCCCCAGCTATTATCCACATAAAAATCCAGTTGATAGTTTTCAAGTGGGTATCGGCTGTATTCATTTGCCACATTGACCGTATCATCTACCAAGCCCGCAGCTTGAACCACCGTTCCCAGCATGGCTAAAAGAAAAATGGCAATCACAAGTGTGAAAGCCACTGTCATTGCCACTTTACCTAGACGTTTCAGCGTCCAGTTTGATTTTATTCTGTTTACTATTGATGGTTTCACATTTACACCTCTTTTCGCACAGGTGGTCTGGTATCAAAGGCATGGAGCAGTTCTTCAAATACAGGGTGGAACTGTATCACACCGACACGACCATATAAATCACTGATAAGGCATTGCCCGTTTTCCAAATCACGCAATCGCTTCTGATTGTTTTCGTCCTCTGGGTCTACACCAAAAAAGGCTAAGGTCTTTTTAATCTCGTTAAGGTCAGTGGAACGAAATGCAAATTTTAAGCCGAGGTTATTTTTCAGTTTTTCATCTAAGAGGTCGTCTGTATTTTGGGTCACGAAATATACCCCAGCGTTCATAGCACGACCAGCCCGAACCAGCTTCATAGATAGTGTTTTTCCTTGTGCTACCTGTAAAAAGCTCCATGCTTCGTCTAAATCTACAATCTTGAAAATGCTTCGGTCTGTATGGATAAAGTCTAAAGCAAAGGTACTAATGACAATCAGCATAGCAACGGATAAAAGCTCCATAGTGGTATATTCCTCAAAGGAAGTTTCCTTGTCGGGAAGTACCAAGTCCGCAACCTGTATAATGTTCAGTTGTTTTTCTAAGCTGATAGACTGCTCCACATAACCATTACTGAATAATAAATGTGCAAAGTCATAGTCTGTAAAACTTTCGATATGGTCGGCTATACTGGTACTTAGTGGCGTATTCTCAACCCGTAATTCCTCAATCACTTTCATCAACCCTCGTACTTCACTATTGGTTACTGCACGAATGGCTTTTCTAAGGATTGGGAAGCGTTCCCCATCACGAGAGGAAATCCCCGTAAGGAATGTCAGAATATCAATAGCCAGTGATTCAGAATCTTTGGGATTTTTCATAATCACATAAGGGTCAAGTAAGCCTTTGTTTTTCTCATCAGAAGTCAGAGTGACGATATTGATTTCATGGGAAATCTCTGGCAAGGTTTCTTTCCATCTGCCACGTTCTGCTTTTGGGTCTACAATCACTGCTTGTGCCCCATAAAGCACCGCATAATAGACGATAAGGTTATTCGCAAAGGATTTACCACCACCCAGCGAACCAACAAAAGCCGACGCTAACGCATTGGTTACTGAACCCTTAACCCCTTGACTGGCAAGAGCAGGTTTCAGATAGACATTGCGTCCAGTATCTAAGCTGTAGCCAACATAAATCCCCTCATTTTCCCCCAGCATTTGAGTAGCACCAAAACCTAAACCAGCGAGGAAATCAGAGGTCACGTATTGAATATAATCATTCATATAACGCTTGCTGGCAGGTAAAAATTCTTCATGTAAGCCGAGCATATCCCCAAATGGTCGTACCAGTTTTACGCTTAAATCGTCATAAAAATCTTTCACTTCATTACAACGACGTTTGAGTTCGTCAAGATCATTTGCTGATACCCTTACCACATAAGACAGCTTGTACATAGATTCCTTGCTTTGGTCTAAATTGGTTTCCAGCTCATTCACACTTTCCAGAGCTTCCGCCACATTGGAGCTGGTTTCATTATCACTTTGCCAAGCGTGGTTATCCAAGTCTTTCAGTTCTTTCTTTTTATTGCGGACAGTAGATAGGGCTTTACGATTCGCTACAATTTCCACATTCATTGACGTATCAATCGGGAATGTAAATTGCTGTTGCTGGTAGTAGAAGATTTCAGAGGACGGGAAGTCCAGTTCTCCGACAATGCTGTTAATGGTAAAGTAAGCTACATAGACGGTTTCATCTTCCTGCTGGATTTTCAAATATCGCTGTTTTTCTTCCACCAAACAGCGAGTAGGCTTAATCAAGTCATAGTATTTAATCAGCGTTTCATTATCCAGCTTTTTCTTTGATAGATGGTACTCATACTCTTCATAGGCAGTGCCTGTCTGTCCGTAAAGGTGTTCAATCAGATAGCCGAAGTCGTCCTTATCTAACCTGCGGATTTTGAAACGACGAGAGATTTTATTTTCTAAGAGCTTTTCCATCTTCTGAAAACGCAGGATTTCATCATTACTCATACTAACAAAATCGCCCATCAGCTTATGGTTCACATCATAGACAAAATCAGACAAAGCATTTTTTGCTTCAACGGTAAGACTTTTCATAGAAAACTCCTGATCGTTGAGAAGCAACTTAAAGCCGATAAAGAAACGGTAGTTCACTTGATTTTCGCCAATCATGGATATTAAAGCGTCTGTCTGTTGGTCGATTTTGTCATAGGCAACCGCTTTGAGCTTGCCAGTGACTTCATTTTTGGAACGCTCTTGTGCAGAACGTATGCTGGATTCTGTACTGATTTGTAAAGCATGAATTTTGCCATCACGATTTTGTGCGATAAGCTGTCTGAAAGAATCATGCACTTGTATTTTCTGTTCTGGACTTAGAAATGAGTAATTGTAAGGAACAAGCTCATAGTAAGCATAACATTCCCCGTCTTTATTCCAGACGAGATTGTTTTCAATGTATTTAATTGGATATGCCATAAAATTCACTCCTAACTGCTGTAATGGCTTCTTGTGGCTGGTTTCTGCCAAGCGTTACTTTTTTTCCTGCATAGGTCAGCTTTGGTCGCAGTGCATAAGCAATGACAGACTTCAAAAATCCATAAGGCTTTTTACCATCAAAAGTTTTTGTAGACATAAACCATGTGAAAGCCACAGGAATCCCAAAGTATTTGAGAAATGCTCCCTCTATCATGGAAAGAGGGGGCAAGTTGCCAAGTATCATCACTGCAAAGAGTGACACGACAAACCATGTCATTTGCGTAAAGGTTATGGGAAACGGAAGTCTAAAATCATTGATAGAATACAGTACCTTTTCCACAGACCAGATACTGGTATAGCTTCGTATTTTCTTCATGTAATCAATCCTTTCATAAAAAATAGGGGTAGCTGATTGAGCCACCCCGTAAAATAGAAAATCTGCCAGTAGTAATGTACCGACAGATTTAATAGACGATTTCAAAAATCCCATGATTGGTTGAGATAAACGTTCCTGAAAGGTCTAAATCCCGACCATAGGCTTGATAATCAATATAGTTTTGAAGACTAGCTGGTACTTCGCCTAAAGCACCCGTTTCTTCAATGTAGTAGCGTGCCACGTCATACATATCATCACAATCGGAATGAATGATAATATCCTCTTGATGTTCGCTTAGTTCTTCAATGCTTGAAAAATGAGTGAGCAGAGCAGATAGCTCCGATTGTAATTCTTCGGGTAATTCCGATACCATTTCCCATAGTCGATTGAGTTCGCCAATGGAAGTGTATTCGTCAACCGTAAAGGGTAAC
The DNA here is from genome assembly GCF_020657705.1 of Clostridioides sp. ZZV15-6598. NCBI lineage: Bacteria > Bacillati > Bacillota > Clostridia > Peptostreptococcales > Peptostreptococcaceae > Clostridioides > Clostridioides sp. ZZV15-6598. Next base: position 22,106 of record NZ_JAGWCS010000035.1, read on the forward strand.
TCGTAGTCATGAATGGCGTATTCCTCATATTCATCATTCAAGCCGATTTTCTCTTTGACTTCCTCAAAGTCAATGGGAAAGGTAAACCACGCACCGACCAATTCGCCCTCATTGTATTTGCCTAAATTCGCAATATAGACTTGCATATCGTCCATATATTCACGTCCTTTCTTTGTAGAGATTCAAAAATCCCTACCGCACTTCGTTTGGTGTACCATTCCTTTGCGGAACATAAGAAAACCACTTATATTCCACAAAAGAACGGTTTTATTTAAGCACCAATAATGCGATTGAATAGCTCTAGTAAAATGTCTTTTACTCCAGCAGCGTTGAAGACTAAGCCAACCGCAATAATCGCAATAATTAAAAAGCCAATCAGTTTGCTAAACTCACGCTTGAAGCCAAGATACAAGCCAATCACAACGATTGCTAAAAGCACCAGTGATTGAGCGTTTGATAGAAACCAGTTATAAAGGTTTTGTCCAAAATTCATAAAAATGTTCTCCTCTCTATATTCAATGAATTTGTATTTGAGTTATTTTTTTGTTGTTATCACGTCCTGTTCTTTTACTGACTGTTGCTTCAAAATCTGCTTGTGTCGGTCTGTCAGTTTCGCATGGTCGAGAATGTCTTTTACAACCTGCGTCTGGTTGATTTCATCAAGTTTAATCGCAACCTTTAAGGTCGGGGCAACTTGATGAGATAGCCAGTTCAGCGTCCTTTGGAAGGAGTAAGGCTCTGGTTTTGTGGTTAGTTTTAATCGTTCACGATTGTTCCCAATAAACCAAGCCCATTCTTCATTCAGTTTCCAATCAGAACGAGGTTTGGAATCGTCTTTATCTACAAAACGGATATACCGATTGATAATTTTAAAGGCGGTATGCTCTGGATTGTCATAGACGAGTAAATCACGGACTGCATAATAGGCACGCTCATTTTTCAATCGAATCTCAAAACGGTTTTTTACTTCTGCGTCTTCAATGGGAATATCATTTTTCTTGTACTGCTCGTAGTCCTTTTCATAGATACAGAAATAAACTTCACTTTGTAATGAACCGATATAGAGGGTGTTTCCCATACATTCCTTTTCCTCTTTGCGTACCAGTTCGCCACTGCGATAGCTTTTAAAACTGCGGAAGACGGAGATACATTCTTCCTGTTGGCACTTTTCAGTGAGTACAGGGATATTTAAAATCCCTGTCTTATCGTTAATGGCAAGGTCAAGGCGTTTCATCACACCGCCAGCCACCAAAACGTCCATAAAGAACTCATACCAGCTTCTTTGTTGTGCCAGAAGATAGCTTTCAAATTGTCTGCACCCACGACCTTTCAATTCCACCAGAACTCCTTTGTCCAGTTCATGGGAGCAAAGGACGAATATGTCGCCTAAAGCATAATGCTCTGAATAAGAATAGAAACCATAGTCCTCATGAAGAAAATAGGACAGTTTCAGTTGTAAGATGTTTTCGACCACCTGCTGTACGTCTGTTGTCGGAAAGCGAATTCTTACATAATCAAACAGCATTTCAAGGGGAGCGTCGGGATTGAAGCGTTCCAGAGCTTCCCAAAGGGACTGCTGTAAATCCTCTGATGGCTTGACTTTTCCTGTTTCAATATCGCTTAGATACTGCCTTGTAATACCAGTCGCAACAGCTAAACGGTTTTGAGATAGTCCATAAGCCAAGCGTTTTTCTTTTAAATGCTGTAACCAAGTTTGTTCATTCAGTAAAAATCCCTCCAATCAAAAAGGCGTATGTCAACTTTTAAAGCCCATTTGACATACGCTGAAATTTTGTAAATCCCTTGTAACCAAAGGATTTTCTAATGTTTTTTTGACTGTTTCCTGTCGATTTGTACCCCCCTGTTAGATACCGAGGGGTTTTACCTGCTGGTGTGGCTTACGCCACACCAGCAACGGCTAGTCCGTGCCGTCGCCTTTCGCTTCGCACGTCGCCGCCCCGTCCTGCCTTGCTTGTGCAAGAGAGCCGATAGTCTGTAAAAAATCATGTCCTTTTGGGACTAAAGGCGTGTAAAATTCGCTGATAACGCTTGTTCCCACATCACAATAGCCACGCCCTTTGATACGCTTCTGGAAAAACTGCTTTTTCACATCTGAACCAAACAGCATACCGTAACCTAATTCGCTGATACGTCCAAGTCCCACACGGAAATTGAAATTATCCCTTATCCCGTCCGAGAAATACTTTGCGTCTGGACGCTGGCAGGCAACGATAAGGAAATATCCTGCTTGTCGCCCCAGCATGACGATTTTCTTTAACTGGCTAAGTAGGCTTACACTTTCTTTTGTCCCCAGCATTTCAAAAAACGCCACATATTCATCAAAGATAAGAAAGCATGGTGGCAGTCCCAGATAGGCGTAGTTTTCGCCCGTCTTATAGTTTTGGTGTCGCTTCATTTCCTCACTTCGCTGTACCATGCCCTCATAAAAGGCATTGACGCAATCAATCATTTCTTCTTTGGTATGGTAGACGTTCGGCATGACCGTTCCCAAGTCCGCAAGGTCGCTGTTCTTCGGGTCTAAAATGTAAAGAATAGCGTCAGTATGCAGTAAGGCTTCAATGAGCGTCAGCAGGAAATAAGTTTTACCGCCACCCGTTCCACCAGCGATAAGGGCGTGAGGGAGTGCGTCATATTCCCAGACAAGATTTTTCATCAGCCTAAGACAGCCGTTTTCTGCCCGTACTTCATCAATGGTAATGCGGTTTGCTATCATATCATAAAGCAGGGTATATTTGATATAACCGTCATGCAAAGTCTTGTTGGTCAGCTCGCAATACAAGCCACTTTCCAGTTTATCTTCTAACCGTAAAAGCTGGTCTTGATATTTCCCCAGCGTAATTTCACAGCGGATATGAAGCAGTCCCTTTTCCATTTGATAATAAATCTTCGGAAACCAGACGATTTTTTCCCTTGATCTGCTTTGCAGGTCAGTAAAAAAACCGCTGTCTTGTACGGTATCGGCTTCATACCACTTATTTTCCAGTACCATTCGTGCCAACTTTTGACGGTGCAGGAGCTTCTTGAAACTGTCGTAACAGAAGCGGTAATACAGAAAAGCGACCAATGCACAAACACCAGTCGCTATCAGTATGGTTATGGAGTTGTAAGGGGAAAGCGTCAAGCCGTTCTCTAACAAGCTAAAATGCTCCCAGTCAGTACGCATGAGCTGTTTTATATTCAATAGCAGGAGAACCGCCACAAATACAAACAGAAGCATCCCTATGGAAAAGTGGTAGACAAGGTGCTTGTCGCTGGCTCTGATACGGTGTCCTTTGTTCCAAATCATACGCATAAATCAATCACTCCTTTCTAGGTATGAAAAAAGCAGTCAATCCTAAGACTAACTGCTTAATCAACAATAAAGTGTAAATTTTATTGTTTCTTTTCTTCTTTTTTATCTTTTTTATTTTTTCTATCCCACCAAGTACCTGCTAATGAACAACTTCCGCCCATAACTATAAAGGCAATCATAATAAGCCAAAATTCCATGATTTTTCCTCCCTTTTAATTTGTTAAATGCTGGCAAATAAAAATTACAACAAAACATATAATAAGTGCGATTACACCTGCAATGAATGCAAATATGATTTTTTGATAATTTCTTTTTCCTATTTCTTGTTGTGTTTCATCATGCGTTAATTGCTTTCCGTCAATAAATGCCAAAATTTCTTTATAGGTTTGAATGTCATGGCTCTTTTTGAATTTTTCAATCTTACTTGCCGTATAGAGCGTTATTGCGAACAAGCATAACCAAATAATAATTCCTATATTTCCCTTAATATTAAATAAAGGATAGGCACTTATGGCTACGACTATCAATTCAATTAGGAAAACTACACTTATCACATTAAACTTTTTAATAGTTGCTTTTTCTACAATCTCCCTCATCTCCTTTATATCTTCTTTTATAAAATTATCTAAAGACACATTGAAGATATTAGATAAAGTAATTAAACTTTTAACATCTGGACAACTTTTATTTGTTTCCCAGTTAGAAATTGTTTGTCTTGAAACAAATATTTTAAGAGCCAGTTCTTCTTGAGAAATTTTTTGTTGTTCCCTAAATTTTTTGATTTGTAATCCAATATCCATCTTGAATCTTCTCCTTTATTGTATATGAATATAGCTATTTTGTCTGTCAAAAGCCTTTGACATTGCCATTTTCCCTTGTCAAAATAGTTTTACATGGCTTAAAACAGAACTTTTCAACTAATTATATCGGTTCTATATATAAGTTACAAGAAAAATATGGGCTCACATTTATTTTTTCATCTGTCCTTGCGGTACATGGTTCTGTGGATTGCCTGCGTTCTGATTGCCTTTATTCTTCAACACAATATCCTCTGCCTTTACATACCAGTCCACATCTGCACCCGTATAGGTTTTTCTTGATACCGTATCTGCTACTGGATTGACAAGCTCCACAACTGCATTGTACGGAAATTCCCTTACTGGTACTTCTGGCGGTACGGACACGGGGATAATTCCACCATGCAAACTGCACTTCAAATCATAGATACGCTTTTTAAGCTGGGTACTCGGTGTCCCGTCCTCATTCTGCAAGAACACATCACGCACCGCTGTAAATTTTAATTCTCCAAATGTTTTCTCTTTGTCAATGACAAATCCGTTTGATAATCTCATAATGTTTCCACTCCTTTACTTTTCTTCAACTGCTACAATATCATCAGCAAGCAACACATAATCGGTATGTCCCATATCCCCGATTGCGTAGCCTCTGCCATATAACTTCGGATTAACAAGTTTTACTTTCTGCTCATACTTGAAATGCTTTTCGCCAGCCTGCACGGGAATTTCCACCACAACATTTTCGCCTTTCTGTACGTCGGAATAAAGGTTATAGCTTCGTCTGGTTAAGACCCTGCGGTTATTTTTATCTTTTTCAAAGACTGGCTCGCTTTCGCCTGCAAATTCAAGAGTTCCAAAAGACTGTGCCATATCTGGCACGACATATTTCATTTCCATATTGTTTTACCTCGTTTCTTTCTATTTTTGATAAATTGATAGTGATTTCTTATTCTGGCGGTTCGGGAAGTACCAGCAATCCCACCGATAGTAAAGGGTAAAATCAATGCTTACGCACCCTTGACTATCCGTGTTCTTGCAGGTTGTTGGCAGACAAGCCAGAATAAGCGGAAGTCTGCCGTTTGACAGCTTCGGCGGAGAGCGTGATTTTCCTTTTCTCATACCATTACCGCCTTATGATTTCTTCATTTTACGACGTTTGTAGAAGAAGATACCTGCCAGTCCAGCACCAGAAGTTAAAAGAAGTGCAAGCAGTCCGTAAAGGTTTGTGTTATCGCCCGTTTTGGGACTGTTGCTAGGTTGGTGTGGCTTTTCTGGTGTCTGTGGTGTTTCGGGTTTCTCTGGTTCTTCTGGCTTTTCCTTAAAGGTAATCGTCTGTCCCTCGTCGTCAATGTCCTTATGCTCGGTAACTTTCTTCGGCTCGTCTGGATTGCTTAAATCGTACAATTCTTCAAAAGTTACAAGCTGTTTGCCGTCAAGAGAAGTAGCGTCAAAGGTAAAGGCAACTTCCACTTTCATAGTTTCGCTGTCAGCAGTAAAAGTATAATCACTTTCCACACGCTTTCCATTGATAAGAAGCTCGGCATTTTCTTCTTTCAACATCTGCCAGCCCACAAGTTTGTACTGTGTACCGATTTCTAAGCCCTCTAAGGTTACGGTATCAATGATTGTTACCTCTTTTCCTGCTTCAAGCTCTTTGTTGCCGTCCTTGTCGATAGCAGTCGTATGAATTTTGATGATACGCTCTGTGATAAGTACCGTCTGTCCGTCGTCCTCAATGTCTTTATGTTCCGCAACTTTCACGGGTTCGTCTGGATTGCTTAAATCATACAATTCTTCAAAGGTTACAAGATTTTTACCGCCAAGCTCGGACGCATTGAATGTATAAGCAATTTCCACTTTCATAGCTTCATCATCAGCAATAAAGGTATAGTCATTTTCTACACGCTTTCCGTCAATGACAAGTTCAGCGTTTTCTTCCTTTAACATCTGCCAGCCTTTGAGCTGATATTTTGTGCCTTTTGTAAGTCCGTCTAATTTGACGGTATCAACGATTGTTACCTCTTTTCCAGCAAGGATTGTCTTTTCGCCGTCCTTGCTGGTCGCTGTGGTATGGATAGAGATTTCTTTTTCGTATTCATCAGTCAGCGTTCCTAAATCAATCACAAGGTTATTTCTTGATACCACGATTTCAAAAGGTGGGATAAGTTCAAAGCCTTTGTTGCTATCGCAACGCATTTCTTCAATGATATAAGTATCGTAAGGTAACGCACCTTTGCTGTCGTCTGGTTCAGAAGTCCCAAACCATACACCGTCCTCGCTGGTCTTGCCTGCGTTGGTATTGTGCTTATGGGAAGCCCAGTCAGCAGAAGTGGAGAATTGCCCGTTATCATCAGTTACTACAACATGACTTTCCCCAGTCGTCTTGCTTGTGATCCTAAAAGGAACATCAGCAAGACGCTTGTGTGTGCCTGCACCGATTTTCACGCCCTCAATATCGCCACGCTTAATCTGATTATAGATAGAATGGGCTTCGTCAGTTAAGTCCACAATTTTTCCGTTTTCTGTGATTGCAAAGTCAATCGGTTTTGCACCGTCTGTAAAATATCCGTTTGGAGCTTCACTCTCAACGATACGGAATTTTCCATAAGGTAAAAGGTCAGCGGAAGTAGAAGCGACACCCTCAATGTCTGTATGGATTGTTTTTACCACTTCATTTTTCTTGTATAGCTTGCCCTCAACCAATACCGCATTATCATTTAAGGAAATGATGTCAAAGGCAGTATCTTTCAAGGTAGCACTTCCTTGTGGCTTTGTATCACCCGTTTCTAAATCTCGTTTCTGAATTTTGACACCGCCACGGATAACCTTGTCTGATACGGAAAACTGGTTACTTCCAGTAAGTACGGCAAGGTCGCCGTCCTCTGTAATTTGTGTAAGGTATAAGCCCTTAATCTGTTCGGACTTATCGCCAGCCTGCATATATGCACCCTCTAACAAGTAGCCGTTTGGAGCTTTTGTTTCTTCTACGGTTAGCGTCCCAAGTGGAAGAACCGCCTTACCGTCCTGCATATAGAAGCTGTCGCCAGATACCTTGTATGCGTCCGCTAATTTTGTAACATAATGGATTGTACCGTCGCTGTCTGTTTCGGCGATTGTCTTTGTAACCCATGTACGAGTAGCTTCGGCAGGGAGATTGTCTTTATTGTAGAAGCCAGTATAATACTTCCATGTAAATTCCGCACCTGCTAAAGAAGCGTTCCCCTGCGGATTGTCTTTCTGTGTTTCCATATCAATCTTGAAGAGTTCAATCAAAGTGTCTGTTACCTTTGGTGTATCTGATACGTTCAAGGTCGCTGTCTTTCCAGCTTCAACCTTTAAGGAATATATATTTGTATCAACCTTATATCCTGCTGGTGCGGATAATTCCTTGATATAGACTGTGTCAGCCTTTACCTCTACGACATCTGTATTTCCGTTTTCATCAGTCGTAAGGGTGGCAAGCTGTTTCGTGCAGTCCTTATCAGCAAAGACACCGTATGTCGCACCAGCGATAGAGTAATTCCCGTTACCGTCTGTAATGCTGGTATTACTGGAAGTCTTTTGAAGTTTCGCATTTCCAACATTGAGTTTCGCCCAGAATTGTCCCAATTCCTGCCCCTCGCCAGAGTAGATATAACCGCCACATTCATAGCGTCCTTTATTCTCTTTGACAAAGGCTTTTGCACCAGCGAAAACTTCGTCCTGCGTTGCCTTTGGAATTTCATCATAAGAAGCTCGCACGTTATCGCATTGCCAGCCAAGATGTACGCTTAATCTCTGCCAGACAACAAGCTGTCTTAAAAGGTAGGCGTGGTTTTTGCTTATTCCGTTGTGGCTGTCTGTGTACTGTTTTACATATTCGATAGATAAGGCAACGTCGCTTATCTGGTCGGCACTCATACGGGTGCTTGCGTCAGCTCTGGTCTTGTAGCCATTCTTAAAGTCTGTGTTAATGTCGATACAGTAAGCGTCCTCGCCCTCAACGGTCAAATGTCCCTCATTAAAGGTAGAACCAATCGAACCGTCATTCATTACTTTTTCAACGATACCGACACGCTCTTTTGACTCCGTCCAGTATTGCTTACTTTCTGCATGAACGGGTGTAGTCGGCAAAGCAGTAACGACAGTTGCAAGAGCTAAGAAGCCCGTACACAATCGTTTTAACATCTTTTTCATAAATCTAATGCTCCTTTCATTTTTGGTAATAAAATAACCGTCCATAATGAACGGCTGAAAATAGAAAAGGAACGTCATTTTAGGCGTTCCATAGTCTATGAGTTATTCAATTTTTCTTGTTTCAATACTGATGTGCTGTACCATATCTTTGCATATCTAGGAAAACTTGCGTATCAAGGCTCATTCAATGGTAGTAAATAAGTAGTAAATTGATGTGTTTGTTTCCTTGAAAATGCTGATAGATACTGTGTTTTAGCGGATAATCAGATTTTTATTGTGTTTTAATATAAAAAGACAATGAAGTCTGCGAACCTTTCTTACATAGTTAATATCTACATGAATATAATTACTACTTTTATATTCAAAAAGACAATGAAATTTGCGAACCTTTCTTATTATGCTTAGTATAAAAATATCTGTATCTCTTAATTTATAAACATAAAAATCGACAAATCCTATAAACATTATTATTTTAATATGTATTTATATATAAAAAGACAATAGAATCTGCGAACCTTTCCATTTCTAGATAAATTTATTTATTAAAAAGACAATAGAATCTGCGAACCTTTCTGTTTTTTAAGGTTTTCAATCAATGAAAAATGTCGAAAAATTTTTTTTGATTGATAATATTTTTATAAATTCATACTCAAGCATTTGAAAATACTACATCACACCAAAAAGACAATGAAATCTGCGAACCTTTTTTCATTCTAGGCATTTCAATGGTTCTATTAAAAAGACAATAGAATCTGCGAACCTTTCCTATGTGGACTTTTATTTATATTTTATGTAATATATGCTTATATTTTATTATGTATGTAAAATAAAACATGAAAGGAGGTAAAAAATGACTAATAAGCTATTATTTGAAGATTTAAAACCAAATGCAAGAATCTCTAAATCAAAGCTAAAAGAAGTAATTTCTATTTTTAAAAATAAAATAGACAAAGTTGAAATAAATGATGGATATTATGAACTTGAAAAAGAAAATGGTCTAATAAAAAATGACTCTATACAAATTATATCTGTTACTAAATCTTTAATAAAACAATATTTAGTATATCATTTTTTGCCTTATAATAAATGTTTTGTTAGAAAACATGTAAGTTATAAAGATATAGCTATATTATGTGGAATATCCATTCCTACAGCTAGAAAAAATCAAGATTTACTTTCTATTTTGGGACTAGCATATTTTACACCTTCTTCTAATGGTTATGGAAAATTTGATATAGTAATATCAGATGAGTATAAAAATCATTTTAAAAAGAAATATGGTGGTGGTGGTTACATAACATTAACTCTTGATGATCTAGTTAATTTTTTAGATATAAATTGTATTAATGAGTTAAAGGTTGAGTTGAAAAAATTATTATGGGTTGATGCAGCTAAAAAAAGTAAGGGTAAAAAAATTGTATTTAATAAAGCAAATTTAGTGAACAATCTACCTGAATATATAAAAAAATCGAGCAAGTTGATTAATAATATCATATATAGCAAAAATTCTAAGTTTAAACCTTTAGGAAATAGATTAGACATAACCAATTATAAATCTAAGTCTGAGTTTAATAAAAATTTCAGAGATTCAGCAAGGAAAAAAATACTAAATTTACTTGATAATGGCAAATTCTCACTTAGTTCTAATTATTCTGATACATTATTAAATTCTAAATCTAAAAAACCTTCATTGGAAACAAATATAAAACTTGAAGCTGAAAAAGCTCTTATTATAAATGACTTGGTTAATCTTTCTATAGAATTTGGATTTAAAAAAGTCTTAATTGCTTTAAATCATATGTTTGATAGTACTTATTATGAAGATAATATAAATATTAATAATATACATAATCCTGCTGGATTTATAAGAAATTTTATAACAAAATCAATTTTGAATTTTGGTAGTTTATATTAAAACAAGATATAGTAAATTAAGAGTAATAAAATTTTATTACTCTTAATTTACTATGCAGATAAAAAAAATACATGTAATTTAGATAGCTCCATTATCTAATTACATGTATTTTTTTAAAAATTTTATCCACATTTTATCAAAAAAGAAAATTTTTTCATTAACATTCTAATATTTTTATTTAACAATAGAAAAAAATATTGTTCACATAATTATAATTTTTTTACTGATGAATTTATGTATATATTGATAATACTATAATACATATAAAATACGTTTTTGCTAATTAATGTTTTAATAGATGTTTTAATTAAATGTTTTAATAAAGCTTCTTAACAAAGATTATTATAATTTTACAAATATAAATATAGGGACTATTTTTTATAAATTAATGATGCTAAAATATATATAAATTACTAATATGTTACAATTGTAAAATATTACAAAAGTATTGTTTTTGTAATATTTTATTAAAACATAGATATATACTGACTTTATAATAATATAGCAGAATATATCCATTGAACAGGAAAGAGTTTAATAAATTAAAATCAGCTAAATAAACAAATACATAAAATATTACAAAAGTATTGTTTTTGTAATATTTTTATTAAAATGTAGATATATACTAACTTTACAATAATATAGGGAAAATATTCATTGAATAGAAAAGAGTTTAATAAATTAGAAATTTATGAACAAATATATAAAATATTACAAAAGTATTATTTTTGTAATATTTTATTAAAATGTAGATATATACTAACTTTACAATAATATAGGGGGAAATAGTCATTGAACAGAAAAGAATTTGATAAATTAGAAATTTATGAACAAATAAATTACTTCAATCAAAAAATGTCTTTAGGAACATCTAAAGCAGAAGTATGTAGAAATTTATGTTTACCATCATCAACTTGGCGAGATCGTGTAAAAAAAGCTGGATATGAGTTAGACCAGATAAATAAGTGTTACAATAAAATTAATTCTCATGACAAAGAAAATTCTTCTTACTATAGTAGCACTTCATTAATACCATCTGATTCTACAGATATTAACCTTAGTGAATCCCTAAATTCGATGTTTGAAATAGCAAATTTTAGGGATAGTTTAATAGAAATTGTTGAAAACAAAGAAAATATTTTTAAAGCTCTTGAACTTTTAAAAAAATTTGAAGAAGAAAAAAATGTAGTAGATGTTTTGGAATTGAAAATAGATGCTGAAAATCTTACTGGTGATGCATTAGTCAAATACTTTAGAGTATATTCAGACATATTTGATAAGTTTATAGAATTTACAGAAAAACATAAGAATTTTAAAAAGCAAGATATCCTTACACAATTCATAGCAGAAGGACTCAAAAGATACAGCAGATAAAATTTTTATTGACTTAATTATTCTAATTTTGTAGTATTAAATTAAATATATCCTATAAGGAGGGAATTTAATCTATGAGACAAATTATGCTACAAAAGATACCTCAAGCAGAACTAAAAGTAATGAAATTTATTTGGGAACAAAATAATGAATTGACTTCTAAAGAAGTTATTAAAGCTATGGAAAATGAATATGATTGGAAACAAACAACTACACTGACACTTCTATCCAGACTTGTTAAAAAAGGATTTTTATCAGCTGAAAAAATTGATAAATATACACATTATAAAATTATAGTTGAAAACAGAGAATACATAGACTTTGAAACTAAAGATTTTATGAGTAACATGCATAATAACTCACTAGAAAGCTTATTATCTTCATTATATCAAGATAATCTTTTAGATAAAGATAAATTTGAAATTCTTATAGAAATAGCAAATGACCTGGATAAATAAATGGATGCTTTATTTGAAAATTTATTAAAAACAACAGTTATAAGTAGTTTAGGTATTTGTATATTAATAATTTTAAAAATATGTCTGTTTAAAATGTTTAGTAAAAAATTCAATTATTATATTTGGCTAATTATTCTTTTTAGAATGTTACTTTTCCCAATTTCTTGTTCAATTGAAATTACTACAAAAACAGAAGAAAGTTATACTCTAATTGATAATATAACTAATTTTAATAATAATCATACAAATAAAAACTTTACATTTTTATTTGTATGTATTTGGATAATTGGAGCTATATTTTGCATATCTCGTGTATTAATCAAATATGTAAGATTTAAGAATCTCATTGTTGACACCTCTTTTGAGATTGAAGATGAAAATATAAATCGCACTTACAAAAATTTACTAGCTGAATTAAATATAAAAAATGATATTCCTCTAAGGTATACAGATGAATTAGCCAGTCCAGCAGGAGTAGGATTATTTAAACCATATGTATTTTTATTGGACCTTCCATATAATGAAGAAAATATTTATTGG
>NZ_JAGWCS010000036.1:0-34145 GCF_020657705.1 Clostridioides sp. ZZV15-6598
ATTTTATAATTATTATATATACTATACAAAATTATTTTATCATATATTCATCATTGAAGTATAATCTACTTTAATAACTATTCCTCTATTATGTTCTTTTTACTATAAAATTAAATGACATAAGAGATTTTTTATTACATTAATAATATCTTCTTTATATCATATTTCTCACTTACTCTCTTAAATATATAAAACAAAGTAAGAGGTTTATTATAGACCTCTTACTTTATTTTTATTTATGATTAGGTTTTATTAACAACACTCCACTGCCCCTACTGCTTTTCCTACACATCCACAAACTTCCATTCTACTCTTAACAAATTCTTTAACTGAATCTAAACCTTTTTTACCATATTTCTTAGGGTCAATTACCTCTGGGTCAGAATTAAGTACATCCTTAACCCCATTACTATAAGCAATCCTTAACTCTGTTGCATAATTAACCTTACAAATTCCTCTTTTTATAGATTCTTCAATAATCTCATCTGGTATTCCAGACCCACCATGTAACACTAATGGAACTGATACAACCTCTCTAATCTCAGATAATCTATCTAAATCAAGCTTTGGCTCTCCCTTATATAACCCATGTGCCGTACCTATTGCTACTGCTAAAGATGATACCCCTGTTCTTTCTACAAATTCTTTTGCTTCTAGTGGGTTTGTATATGCTCCACCATCACCACCATCTAAATCATCTTCCTTACCTCCAACTTTACCTAATTCAGCTTCAACAGGTATATCTGAAGGTGTACATGCATCTACCACAGCTTTAGATACTGCTATATTATCTTCGTAACTTTCATGAGAACCATCAATCATAATAGAAGTGTATCCCACTCTAAGTGCTTGCATTGCTAGACCAAAACTTGAACCATGGTCTAAGTGCATTGCTACAGGAACGCTTGCCTTCTCTGATGCTACCTTTACATTTGCTAAATAATAATCTAATCCTGCATACTTTATTGTTGAAGGTGTTGTTTGTAGTATTACAGGAGATTTAAGTTCTTCCGCAGCCTCTATTACTGCCATAACCATCTCCATATTTTCAACATTAAATGCACCTACTGCATAATGCCCTTCTTGTGCATCTAATAATATTTGTTTAGTTGTCACTAATGCCATAATTCATCCTCCTATATGTTTATAATGATTTAATTTCTTCATTATTTAATTTTGATACGATTTCCATGCTTGTCTTACTATTTATTAACTCATTTAAAAATTCTTCATCCATTAGCTTTGCAGATAATTGAGACAATGTCTTTAAATGTAAATTATCACCATTATCTGTGGCTGCTATCATAAATATAAGATGTACTGGACTTCCATCCTCTGATTCAAAATCAAATCCTTCTTTTGATACACCAACTGCTACTCGTGGTACTTTTACTGCATCTGTTTTTGCGTGTGGTATCGCTATCCCCATTCCAAATCCTGTAGACGATATTTCTTCTCTCTTATGAATTTCTTCTTTAAATCTATTTTTATCTGAAAGAACACCTGATTTATCAAGTATTTCAACCATTTCATTGATTACATCTGCTTTATTTTTCCCCTTAACATCTAAAACTACTGTTTCTTCGTTATATAAAGATATATTATTAGATACGTTTTCCGAGTTTGCAATTTCGTTTTTATCTTTATTTTTACTTTCATTTGTATTTTCTGTAGTATTTTTGTTATCTACTACCTTAGGTGTAACCACCATATAAAGAATTGCACCTACCAATGAACCTGCAAGTATACATCCTACCCATAAAAGTGGCTTATTTACTAATCCTAGAACCAAAAATCCTCCATGTGGAGCTGGTACCTCTATTTTCATTATATAAGTTAAAATTGCTGATATTGATGACCCAATCATAAGTACTGGCAACACTTTTAATGGATTCTTTGCTGCAAAAGGTATTGCTCCTTCTGTTATATGAGTACTACCTAGTATATAATTAATTAATCCTGCTGCTCTGTCTTCTTCTGTAAATCTATTTTTAAATAAAGTAGCTGCTATTGCTATTACTAATGGTGGTGTTATACAAGCCGCAGATACTCCTGCCATGAATAAGTAGTTTCCTTGACCTAAAAGCATAGTCCCAGTTACATATGCTGCTTTATTTACTGGACCTCCCATATCAAATGCTGACATACATCCTATTACTAATCCCAAGATTATAGGGCTTGAGTTCTGTAACCCTGAAAGAAAGTTCATCATAGCATTGTTAAGTGCTGAACACGGTCCTCCAAGTAACAACATAGATATACCAACGACACCCACACTGACTATTGGAATTATAAAGATTGACTTAAGACCTTCTAGTTGTCTTGGTAATTTTCTTAATAAGTACACAAATAATTTAACCGCATAACCTGCCAAAAATCCTGATATAATTCCACCTAAGAACCCTGAACCTGTGTCAAACGATATCATTCCTCCAACAAGCCCTGCCAACATACCAGGTCTTCCTGATACAGATTGAGCTATAAATGCTGCTAATACAGGAACCATCAAATTCATAGAATATCCACCAACAGATTTTAATGTAGCTGCTATCTGATTATACTGTTCTGAATTTGGGTCAAATGAGTAAATTCCCCATAAAAATGATATAGCAGTCAATACTCCACCTGCTACTACTAAAGGTAGCATATGAGATACTCCATTCATTAAGTCCTTATATAACTTTTGACCAAACGATAAATTACCTTCTTCTGCAAGCTTACTACTTGATGAACTTCCTTTTCTAATAGGTGCTTTTCCTTCAATACACTTTTGTATAAGTTCATTAGCTTTGTGTATACCTTCTTTGACAGGTACCTCTATTACTGGCTTTCCATTGAATCTATCCATATCAACGTTTTTATCACAAGCAACTATTATCGCATCTGCCATTTCGATATCTTTTGCTGTTAACTTATTTTCTACACCTATAGCTCCATTCGTTTCAACTTTTATATCACAACCTAATTCTTCAGCTGCTTTTTTTAATGCTTCTTCTGCCATAAATGTATGAGCGATTCCAGTTGGACAACCTGTTACACCAAGGATTATCTTCTTCGCCATTTTTATACCACCTTTCTGACCTTTATATTTTTTATGTAATCTTCTACATTTTCTAAATTGCCTATACCATTACTTTCAGCCACACTTGCACCTGTTGCCGCAGACCTTTTTAATGCTGTTTCAATATCTTCTGGATTTTCCAACCATACACTTAAAAAAGCAGCTAATGCAGAATCGCCCGCACATGCAGAGCTAACAACTGTAACTGGTTGAGCACTAGCATAGTAAATTGCTTCTCCATTGTAAAAATAAGAACCTTTTTCTCCTAAGGTTAGTAATATATTTTGAGCTCCTTTTAAATGTAGTAATTTAAGTACGTCCTTAATATCTTCTTCATCTCTTACAATAATTCCAAATATATCTTTGATTTCTTCATCATTTGGCTTTATTAAGTATGGATTATATTCTAATAATTCCTTTAATTTTGGTGAACTTATATCAAGTATTATTTTTATATTTTTACTTTTACAAATCTCAAATATATCTTCATAGTAATTTTCATCAATACCAGGTGGCAGACTTCCACTTATTGATAAGTAACTTATATCTTCTAATGACTGTATCTTCTCTAGCATATCTAGCTTTTGCTTTGTATTTACATATGACCCAGAGTTTACAAATTTAAACTCATCACTTCCATCATTTAAAAATATATTTATACGAGTTGTATCTTCTACCCAGGTAGGCAATACGTCAAATCCTCTCTTTTCACTTTCTTCAACTATATATTTTCCTGAAAATCCTCCAAAAAATCCTAATATCTTAGATTCTATACCATAATGACCTAGTACAAATGTTACATTTAATCCCTTTCCATTAGGAGAATATATAGCATTTGATGTACGATTTACTAATTTTCTCTTTATACCATTAGTAGATATGTTCATATCTATTGCTGGATTCGTAGTTAATGTATATATCATTGTCTTCCCCCTTACTTCTGCTGTGTATGTTTTCATTATAATAAAAAAGTCTATGAAAATCTTTTCATAAAAAGAAAATAGATTTTCATAGACTTTTCAATTTAATTTTCAGAATTATTATATCTGACCATATAATCTATAATTATCCTAGATATAATATATAAGGGTAATCTAGAGGACACTTCATATTCAGAGATTGAAATATGCTCATGCTTGTATCCTACAATATATAAATCTGAATACTTTATAAGTTTTGCATTTTCACTACAACAACAAGTTATAACTTTAGCTCCACCTAAATTAGCATTTTGTGCTGACTCTACAAGTTCTATTGTATTTCCATTCAATGAAAATATAATTATAAGTTCATCTTTTTTTATTGATTTAGATTTTATTTTCATTATATTAGGGTCATTTATAAAAACCACATTAAAATCAAGTAGTTGCAATTTAAGACTAAACTCTTTTGCTACATATTCAGTAAGTCCTCTTGCTAAAATATATATCTTACTGGATTCATTTATAGTTTTTATTATGTTAATTAATGTAGTTAAAGATATTTGCTCTATAACTCTCTGCGCTTCTATAAAAGACTTATTTATTATATCCCCCATATTTTGTATATCATTATTTTCATCTTTTACTGTCAATCTGTATCTAAGTTCATTAAATCCATTTAAACCACATTTTCTAATTGCTCTTGAAACGGTTGCCGGAGATGAATATGTTTCATGAGCAATCTCTACTATAGATAATTCTGGTAATATTGACTCATTTTCATTTATAAATTTAATTATTTCAAGTTCCGTTTTCGTTAGATTTTCAGAATTACTTTTGTTTAGCTCAATTATCATATTTTTTCTCTCCTTAGTATATAAGTTTTTTTGTCTAAATTTATCAAGTAATATAATAATATATTACCTCTTAACTACTTATTTTTATATACAATTATGATTTAGTCAATGTCTATAAATATAAATTTATAATATTATAATTTTGCACTTTAATTTATCCTGTAATTACTGTGTTATTTTGCAATAAAAAAGTAATTACTTAATCACTAAGATTGAGTAATTACAAATTTTTCATCCTGAGAGTAGCTTATTATATGAATATTTAAAAGTATTTTCAATATGAATTAGTATATCCTCTAAAAGACCTACTTCAATATTAAACCCTAGCTATGTCAGTCTTTTTATTTAGTACTTTTTAATACCTTTATAAGATTAAATATTTGTACTGTTGTGGCAGTCATATTATTACTTGCAGTTTCCTTATCCATTGCTTCTTCTATGGTCATAGCTCTGTTTACTATAGAAAAATAAGCATCTATCCCTTCTTCATTACACTTAACTGCATCTTCTGTCGTTGCTCCAGCCAAACCTATTACTTTTACCCCATACTTTTTAGCTATCTTTGCAACTCCTATTGGTGCTTTGCCCATAGCTGTTTGATTGTCCAATTTACCTTCTCCAGTTATTACAAAGTCTGCACATTTTAACTCGTTCTCTATTTTAATTTCTTCTAATATTATTTTTACTCCAGATTCTAATTTTGAATTTAAAAATGCTAAAAATGCAAAACCCAATCCACCTGCTGCTCCAGTACCTTCTATATTGGCTATGTCTTTATCTAAATCACTTTTAACTATCTTAGCAAAATTTCTAAAGCCATTATCTAACTCTTCAATTATTTTTGGTTTTGCACCTTTTTGAGGTCCATATATGTACGCTGCTCCATTTTTACCAAACAGTGGATTATTCACATCACAAGCTATTTTAAAGCTACATTTATCTAATTCTTTTAACCTATTATCTATTTTTATATGTCTTATTTCATTTAAAACTTTTCCTCCTAACCCTACTAAGTTGTTGTTTTCATCATAAAACTCAAATCCTAAAGCTTGAAGCATACCTACCCCAGCATCATTAGTAGCACTTCCACCTATTCCAACTATAAAGTTTCTATAGCCTTTATTTATTGCTTCTTTTATTATTTCTCCAACACCGTAAGTTGTGGTGTTTAAAGGATTTCTAAGTTCAGTTGGAACTAATGTTAATCCTGATGCTTGAGCCATTTCTATTATTGCTGTATTTGTACTTTTTAATAATCCATATGTCGCATTTACTTTCGTAATTATTGGTCCAGTGACTTCTATAGTTTCTTTTTCACCATTCATACCTTGTACTAAAGCGTCTACTGTTCCTTCCCCACCATCTGCAAGTGGCAATATCTTTACTTTTGCATCTTTTTCAACTTTTAATATCCCCTTTTTTATTGCATTTGCTGCCTCAATTGAAGATAAACTGCCTTTCAAAGAATCTATAGAAATTAATATTTTCATATTTATCTACTCCTTATTTTAAAAATAAAAATTTATAAGTTTTAATTTACATTCTATTTTATACTCTACTCCTTTCTTTGTACATACAGTTTCTTGTTTACATCCAGCTCTTACTAGAAATATGCTATACTTTATCATAATTAGCAAGTTGTCAAATCGTAATTTAGGAGGATAAAACTATGGAATCTAAATATACAGAAATAAACTCAAAGACCTTTGATAAATGGAATAAAGAAGGCTGGGAATGGGGACAACCTATCAGTCATGAAGTTTTTGAACGAGCCAAAGCTGGAGATTGGTCCGTTGTACTGACACCCACTAAACCCGTTCCGAAAAATTGGTTTTGTGATATGAAAAATACAAAAATACTAGGATTAGCGTCTGGAGGCGGACAACAAATGCCAATTTTCACTGCATTGGGAGCTCAATGTACAGTTTTAGATTATTCAACTTCACAATTATTAAGTGAAAAAAAGGTTGCAGAAAGGGAAAAGTATTCTATTGAACTTGTACAAGCTGACATGGCAAAGCCACTACCTTTTAAAGATGAAAGTTTTGACTTAATATTTCATCCAGTTTCTAATTGTTATGTAGAAGATGTATTACCAATTTGGAAAGAGTGTTATCGTATACTAAAAAAAGGTGGTATACTTTTATCTGGACTTGATAATGGCATCAATTTTGTATTTAATGAAGAAGGAACAGAATTCCAATATAGGCTTCCATTTAATCCTTTAAAAAATAAAAATATATATGATGAATCAATCCAAAATGATTGGGGAATTCAATTTTCTCATACAATTGAAGAACAAATAGGTGGACAACTACAAGCAGGATTTATTTTAACAGATATTTATCAAGATACAAATGGTTCTAGTAATCTTCATGAATTTAATATTCCATCATTTTACGCAACTAGAGCAGTAAAAAAATAAAACTATTTATACAAAAAGCGGTATAACACCAAAATGCTATACCGCTTATCATAAATTTAAAAGAATCCTTATAAAATATCTATAAATATAGCCCTTTGTGAATTTCAATACTAGAGATAAAATTCCAAAAACTACACACGATTATATTTATACATCCAATTTATAGATAGAAAATTTATTACAATCTTTATAATTTTATTCTCTAATAATTATAAGAATTACTTGACTTCAATATCATTATATTTTTTTGAATATACATTAGTCATATAGAAATATATAGGAACTACAATTACCATACCACCTAGTCCCCAAACTATCTTCATTGGTTCATCAATACCTGCTTTTATCAATAATACTATACTTATAGCTACTGCAAATATTGGTATAATCGCTCCTCCAGGTATCCTAAAATTTATGTCTTTACCAGCATACTTCTTTCTTAATATTAATACCGCTAGACAGGTAGGAATATATTGAATAAATCTAGATACAACACTTATTTGAGATAGTGTTGTAAATGACCCTGACCATGCTATTAATAAAGTTCCTATAACAGAAACTATAATTGCTATATATGGAGCTCCATTTTTATTAGTTTTTCTTATAGACTTAGGCATTAATCCTTGCTCGACCAAAGCAGCCGCAGACCTTGGTGTAAATATAGATGATGCAATATTTATTCCTCCAACAGATACTATAGTCCCTATTGTAATTATATATCCACCTATAGGACCTAACATTTTAATAGCAGCATCTGCAACAGGAGTCGCTGACCCTCTTAATCCATCTCCCAATACACCTATACTTATCCCCAATATAAGCATATATATTACTGATACCACAAACATTACCATTACTAATGCCTTAGGTACATTTTTCTTAGGATTTTCCATATCTTTTGCTGCAACAGCTAAAGATTCAAACCCTGTAAAAGCATAAAATAAAGTTATTGATACTGCTACAAAAGCTGATGATGTACTTTGACCTTTTTGTATTATTATAAATGGCGTAAAATTAGAGCCTTTTATAAAAAATAAACCTACAGCTATAAATAAAACTATTGGTAATAATTTTCCTATAGTCATTATATTGTTTAAATGCTTAGATTGCTTCATTCCCATAAAATTTATAAGCCCAAGCCCTCCAACTAATATACCAATTATTATATTTTTAATAAGTGGCTCTGCTGCTTGAGGCCATATAGATGATAGTGTGACTGCAAAAAAGTTTGCCATAGTTGCCCAAGCAATCATACTAACTATCCACTTCATAAATCCAACTTCAAACCCAATAAAATCTCCAAAGGCCTCTTTTGCATAAAGATACGGCCCTCCATCAGTATCAAACCAACTCCCTGCTTCAGCAAAACATAAAGCAATAGAGACAGCTAAAAACATACAAAAAACTAATACTAAGATACTCGCTGGGCCTATACTTGTATATGCATCTCCAGGTAAGCCAAATATACCTGACCCTATTATTGCATTAATCCCTAATAATACAATACTCCAGAAACCTAACTTAACACTTTTTTTCATTGTTATTCCTCCAAACTCAACTTAAAATATAGTTATAATTATTTTTCTTTAGATGCTTCTTTAACTATCGCCATAAATATTTTTTTCATATTATCACAATCCTTAGTCATCATTTCTGGATGCCATTGTATGCCTATTACAAACTCATTCCCATCCTTTTCTATAGCTTCAACTAAACCATCTTTAGCAGTAGCTGAAACAATATATCCTGGAGCTACCTTATTGACAACTAAATGATGGAAACTATTAACCAAAATTTCTTTTTCTCCTAATATTTCATACAACTTTGTACCCTCTTTTATCTGTGCTGTATGTGTAGGTATATTAGATAAATGTTGCTGATTATGTTTTATGTAAGCTCCTTCAATTAAAGATAAATCTTGATATAAACTCCCTCCCTCAGCTACATTTATAATTTGTTCACCTCTACATATACCTAACACTGGTTTTTTCATATCTAAAGCATACTTTAATAACTTCACATCAAAAACATCTCTTTTAGGTGATATTGCACCTAGCTTATTATGAGGTTCCTCCTTCCATATAAGAGGATTTACATCTTGTCCTCCTGATAGTATAAGTCCATCTATATTTGATACTTGTTCCTTTATAATCTCATCATCATATACAATTGGTACAATATACGGTATAGCTTTACACATAGCTACTGACTGTATATAGTCATTATTTACATAAGCCCTTTCATAACCAGGAAACATCCCCCCTTCATCAATTAATAAGTTTCCTGATATTCCTATTACTGGATATTTCTTTTTAATCACTTTCTTCACCCCTTAAATTATTTATGAACAATAAAAAATGCTACTTCTCTCTTAAAGAGCAAGTAGCATACCAATATTTTAATTGTTTAAAAATTCTAATTTATTTTTAAAATACTTTTTCTAAGGAATCAGTTATATAAATCACTCTATTGATTTATATTTTATTTTAATCCTATTTAATTCGACTTTTTTGAATAGTGTTAATTCTAATTAATAGGCAAAATAGGCATTCATACTTTCCTTTTTATTAACCTATTAAATACTATTTAATATATTTTTTCCTCTTCTATTTAACTCACTTCCCCTTCTACCTGATTCACATATTATCAAATCTAGTTCTTTAAGTATATTAAGTATTCCCCTTACCTCACCTTCTGTTATATTGTAACCTAACTCATTTATTGAATTAACAATACCATTTCTACCTATGTTTTTATTAAGGTTATTGGCATTTTTTAAGCATTCCATTACTAACCTTACTTTTTCTATAGATGTTCTATCTTTTAATTCACTTATTTCTTTACTATAATCTTCAGTTATATTTAGTAAATTATGAGGTAAGTCATTAATTAAAATAACATGTTCAGAACTCATAATGTTAATATACATAGCTGTATTTTTTAATTCTCTTATATTTCCTGGCCATTCATATGCATTAATAATGTCTTTAACATCTTGACTAATTTCCCTCTTCCTTTTCATAAAATGCTTTAGCATAACTTCTATATCTTCTTTTCTCTCTCTTAAAGGTGGTATGTTTATAGGCAATACATTTATCCTATAATATAAATCAGCTCTGAACCTATCTTTTTTTATCATTTCTAATAAATTTTTATTTGTAGCTACAATTACTCTTACATCAGTGTCTATTACATTTTCCCCCCCAACTCTCATGACTTGATTTTCTTGTAATACTCTAAGTAATTTGCTTTGTAAATATATGGGCATGTCTCCTATTTCATCTAAAAATATAGTTCCATTATTAGCTTGCTCAAATAAGCCTTTTTTCCCTCCTCTTAAAGCACCTGTAAAAGCACCTTCTTCATATCCAAAAAGTTCACTTTCAAGTAAATTTTCTGGCATAGCTGCACAGTTTATAGCTATAAATGGTTGACTATGTCTTGGTGATGCATTATGAATAGACTGAGCCATAAGTTCTTTTCCTGTTCCACTTTCTCCAGTTATAAGAACTGTATAATCAGATTCCGCTATTTTCATACCTAGCGCTTTAGTTCTTTCCATTTTTACTGATACTGTTTTTATGTCATCAAAGGTATACCTAGCAACTTGTCCCTTTTCTCTAAGCTTCTTTGATAGGTTTTGTTCCAATTTCCTTATGTAAGTTATTTCTTGAATACAAAAATAATATCCAGTCACCCTTCCAAAACTTTCTATATTATACTTATTTACATTTAAATATTTATTATTAAACTTTATAACTTCATCATGTGCCTTACTTAATCTAAAAATCTTTTTAATATTTTCATTCTCTAATTCATCTATATTTTTTCCTATAATATCATTTTTAATATCTAGTATATCACTCAAGCTATTATTACAAATAATTACATTTTCCTTCTCTGATATCATTGCCATACCTAGGTTTGATAAGTTTATTATAGAATTCAATTCATCTGCTTTTATAGTAAGTTCTTTATATTTAGTATTTATTCCTGAATATAAACTAATCACTTCATCTGTATACTTAATTAACCTCTCAGTAATTTCCTTATCATCCAGTTTGAGTTTTGCTATTATTTGAATAAATGTTGAACTATCAATATACCTATGCCCTAAATCAATAACTTCTTCAATATATTTTGGAACTAAATCTGCTTCTCCTGGTGTTACAGCTATCTTAATATTTCTATATTCTTCATTAGGATTATACGGTATGAAATTTAAATGATTTATTCCTATATTGTATAAATTAGATATTGTTTCTAATACAGTGTGCTTATTATCATTTACTACTAATACATCTATTCCTTCTGGTAATGAAAATAACTTGTATATATCCTTTTGCTTTATAGTTCTATTTATAATTATTATCTTTGAGACATCTTTTACATATTTTTTTATTTTCAATACTCTATCATCTATCATTACTAATATTATGTCATCTTTTATCGATTCTTCTTCTGTTATTCTATTTAAATAATAGTTTTTTATTATTACTTTATCTTTAAATATCAGCTTTAGGTTTTTATTTAAAAAACATTCTAATTTAGATAATCCATCAGTTACTACTGCTATTGTTTTCATTATAAATCTATCCTTTCTTTTGTTTATATTATATAAAATTTTAATAGTTCTAATATAGTTCAAAATCTTTTAACTTATATAAAGCAAAAGTTATGCCAAATTGATAGATTTCTTATTTTTTATTTAACCTTAAGCTAGAAATATTATTATATGATTAAGATTAGATAAATAATATAACTTTAGCTATAGAATCTACAAAAACATGACTCCTATCAAAAAATAAAAAGGTATTACCAACTTTTTGGTAATACCTATTTATCTTATTTTTAATTTAAATTAATTCAAGTGATTTTTCTTAATCTCGTCAAGTAGTCCATCTTCTAGATAAATTTCTAATGCACATCCTACCATTGCCTTTACTGCTTTGTGAAGTTTATCATAAGCTTCCTCAGAATTTGCATAATTTAAAAACTCTTTTTCATGAACATATACCATTGGATTTATATCTAGAGCTATTTCTGTATACATAGTAGGACAAACTTGGCTTACATTTCCTATATCTGTAGAACCTACTGGCCCCTCTTTTCCTTCTAATATATCTGTTATCCCTGCCTCAATTAAATTATTCTTTGTTATACTTTGAAGCACCTTATTATTTATTATGTTGTCAAAAGAATTTTCAAAGTATCTATAAGAAAGTTTAGCACCTGTCATTAACTCTGCACCTTTTGCACAGTTTATAACCTTTTGAGTTACTTCATCTAAATAACTTCTTTCAGCAGCTCTTACGAAAAACTCACAGGCTGCTTTTTCTGGAACTATGTTTGGAGCTTCTCCTCCATTTGAAACTATCCCATGTATTCTAACATCTGATTTTACATGCTGTCTTAGTGCATTTATTCCTGCAAAAGTAAGTTGTACTGCATCTAATGCATTAACTCCCATATGAGGATGGCTAGCTGCATGTGCTGATACGCCTTCAAAACTAAACTCTATTGAGTCTATTGCCAAAGCCTTGCAGTTTATGTTATTAAAAGCTTCTATATGCATTTGATAACTTACATCAACATCATCAAAAGCTCCTGCCTTAACTAAATCACACTTTCCTCCTGTTGTTTCTTCAGCTGGTGTTCCTATTAATACAATTTTTCCTTTAAAATTTTCTTTTAACTTACTTAGTACTATACAAGCTCCTAATGTAGATGCAGCAATCCAGTTATGTCCACAAGCATGACCTGGTTCTTTGTTTTCTCCATACCCAGGCAGTGCGTCATACTCAGCTAAAAAGGCTATAGTTGGACCATCGTTATCCCCTAGCTCTGCTCTAAAAGCAGTATCCATATTGCAATATGGATAAGTTGTATCAAATCCATATTCCTTCATTTTTTCTACTAAGTACTTTGATGATATATATTCTTCTTCTCCTAGTTCTGGATTTTTAAATATAAAATCACATACTTCTTCAATTTCTTTTCCCAGTTCATTCTCTATCTCATAAGCTCTTTTCTTTATACTTTCAATCATAATATACCTCCTATTAGAATCCAACAAATAATCCTATTGTTAAAAATACCATTACAGTAATTGTTAATACTACCATTAAAGGCATTACAAATCTAACCCACTTTGACCAAGGAATATTAGCTACTGCTAGTGCTCCCATTAAAACACCTGATGTAGGTGTTATTAAATTAGTTACACCTATACCAAATTGATAAGCTGTAACTATCATTTGTCTAGATACATCTACTAAGTCTCCAAGTGGTGCAAGTACAGGTATTGTAAGTGATGCAAGTCCTGATGCTGATGGTATAAAAAATGCTATTAAACCTTCTATTAAGAAAGTTAAATTTATAAATATAGTTTTTGGAAGTCCATTTAATAAATTTGCGGCAGAATTTAAAATTGTATCTATTATAAATCCATTTTCTGCTATTATTACAATTCCACGTGCAAATGCTATACATAACCCTGCTGTCATTAAGTCTCCTGCTCCACTTATAAATGAATTAACTATGTCATCTTGTTTAAGTCCTGATGCTATTCCTGATATTATACCTATAGCTGTAAATATCATTGCGATTTCAGTTATGTACCATCCTAGCTTTAGAACTCCATATATCATAATTGCCATACCTATTGTGAAAATCGCTATTACCATGGCTTCTCTTTTTGTAAACTCTTTTATCTTTGTATCAGTATTAGTCATTGATTCTTGATTCACTGATATCCCATGTACTAAAGACTTTTTAGGGTCTTTTTTAACTTTATTGGCATACAACATGACAAATCCTATAGATATAGCCATATATATTATAAACATAACAACTCTCAACTCTATCCCAGAACCTGGTGTTATTTGTGACAATGCTTGTGCTATTCCTACAGAGAAAGGATTAGTAGTAGCTGCTCCAAATCCAGCTGTTGCTCCTATAAATACTGTAGCCACTGCTGTTAATGAATCATATCCCATACTGGTCATGAGTGGAATAAATATCATATAAAAAGGTAGTGTTTCTTCACTCATTCCAAATGTTGTTCCACCTAATCCAAATAGAATCATTGATATAGGTATTATTAAGAATTGGAATCTCTTCATTTTATTTACAGTATGAGCTATAACAGCTTCTATAGCTCCTGTTTTATTAACTATTCCAAAAGCTCCTCCAACTATCAAAACAAATCCAACTACTTCAGCTGCATCTATAAATCCATTTATAGGTGCTGTAAATACATCAGTAATTCCTTGTGGATTTGATGCTGCTTTTTCATAAGTTCCAGCTACAACAACCGATCTTCCGTCTATATCTACCCTTTCAAAATTTCCACTTGGTACTATCCAAGTAAGAACTGCCATTACTACTATTAGTAAAAATATTATAGTAAGTGTCTGTGGCATAGTAAACCTTTTCTTTTTTAAACTGCTCATTTTTAATCTCCCCACTTTTTAAATTAAAATATTTTATTATTGCTTCCCTTTTCTATCCTATTTTGTATAGATGTAAAAAAGCTCAACATGTATACATGTTGAGCTAAATGCGCTAAATATAATATACCTACATCTTCCCTTTATCTTAGTTAAGATAGCTCTCCATCAAAATTCGGGATAATTTTGATGACAGTGCTGTACTTATTAAATACAGCCCCAGCACTAGATTTGGACACTAGCACTTCGGCACTTACTCCTTTTATATTGCTTCATTGGCTTCCGACCTCTTCAATATTAATCTTAGTAAATGCGACCTCTACCTCAATCTTTTTATTAGATGAGGTAATTCTTATTAAATTTTATTTATTCTAAACAATTGTAGCATAATATGTCGAGATTGTAAATATTTTCAGAAGAGTTTCTATGCTTCAATAATATTAACAAATCTAGCTTATACTATTCCAATATATAATTACAACTTTAGTTTTATGTTTGAAAATATATTTGTTTTCTCTTTTTTCTATCATATTATCTATATACTTATCTAACATATCGCTAAAGTTAATCTTTTTATTTAATTCTGTTTCCATTTTAAAATATATATCCTCTACACTGTCAAATTCAATTTCATTTTCCACATCAATAAATTTTATATCAGCACATATATTTAAAGAATGTAGTATATTTGGAATGTATATATAATCTGGACAAGTTCTATCTCTATCACCTAAATCCATATACAAATCATTAAATAATGGTTTTTGAATAGTTCTCACTATAATCACTTTTTCTTTAGCTAACTTATCCATCTTACTCAAAGCATCTTTAATATCCCAAATTCTATAAAGAGAATTCACAGATAAAATATAATCACTATGCCCAACATTAATTTCTTCCCATTTTCCTTGTATTGTGTCTATATTAGTTATATTATGTTCTCTAATCTTTCCTTCAAGCACATTAAGCATATCTATTGAAAAATCATTAGCAATTACACCCTTACATTTCTTAGAAAGTGGTATAGTAAATTTTCCAGTACCTGCACCAATTTCTATAAGATTTTTTCCTTCATATATTAACTCATCTATAAAATCGAATACTTCTTTTGAATAATCATAAAGTGTTGGATTATCATCATATTTATTAGATAATTTTTTGAAAAATATTCTTTCTGCTTCATCATCAAAAGCTCTTTCTCTTGCATATCCTTCTTTGCTTTCAATATACTCATGCCATTTTTCCTCAAAATCTATGTCTTTATAATACATGATTACTCTTCCTTTCTAAAAATGTTATGGTCGAGATTTGTAATTTCCCATACTCAAAGAAAATGGCTCTTACTAATGTAATAATTTATTGACTAAACAATTGATTACTATAATTTAAAAATTATTAAAATTCTCAATAAGCTCTTTGGTATAAGCATGCTTTGCACTTTTATACAATTCCTTAGCCTCTATAGTTTCAACTATCTTTCCATCTAACATGACCGCAACCTCATCACTAACTTCTTTTACTAAGTCTATATCATGAGATATAAATAAATAGGTTATATTAAACTGTTTTTGAGCTTTTTTTAAAACTTGTATGACTTGAGCTTGCACAGATACATCTAGCATTGACGTAGGTTCATCTAATATTATAAATTTAGGATTTAATAAAAGCACTCTAGCTAAAGCAACTCTTTGTATTTGTCCTCCACTTACTTGATGTGGGTATCTATTTAAAATTTCTTCACTAAGCCCAACAAAACTTAAATATTCACTTATGTATTCTCTTGCTTTATTTTTTTCATAGAGTTTATGAATTTTTAATGGCTCCACAAGGCTTCCATATATAGTTTTTTTAGGACTTAGGGCCGAATCTGGATGTTGGAATATTATCTGCATCTCTTTTCTTAAATCCCTCATTTGAGAAAAATCATAATTACTGATATCTCTCTCATTAAAATAAATTTTACCTCCATCAGATTCAATAAGTCTTAAAATAAGTCTTGATAAGGTTGATTTTCCGCATCCACTTTCTCCTACAAGACCTAAGGTTTTTCCCTCTTTTATTTCAAACGATACATCATCTACCGCCTTAACTATATTTTTATTGATTATTCCACTTTTAAACTCCTTATAAAGGTTACAAACTCTTATCATAAAGAAAGCACCTCACCTTTGAACCATTAACATCAAATAATCTTGGCTCATAATCAATACATGTTTTTTTTGCAACCTTGCATCTTGGAGAAAATCTACATCCTTTTGGTAAGTTTGTTAAACTTGGTGCTACCCCTTCAATAGGTATTAATTTTTTATTTGGCTGTGAATCAATTAAACCTCTTGTATAAGGATGTAATGGGTTATTAAATACACTATTCTTTGAACCCTCTTCTATGATTTTACCTGCATACATAACTACAGCTTCATCACAAAGCTTTTTAGCCAGCATTAAATCATGAGTTATAAGTATCATGCTAACACCCATATTATTTCTTAAATCATAAAATACTTCATATACTTGTTTTCTTATTATTGCATCCAATCCTTTAGTTGGTTCATCTGCAATTATCCAATTAGGTTTTAGTGCTGTACCTATGGCTGCCAACGCCCTTTGACTCATGCCTCCACTTAACTGAAATCCATACGAATTATAAACCAACTCACTATTTGATAAAAAGAATTTTTTTAATATCTCTAAACTTTTACTCTTACAAGAATTCTTTTTCTCTTTTTCATGATAATAAAAAAGTTCATTCATATGACTTCCTATTTTTAATATTGGATTAAAAGAACTTGATGGATTTTGTGGTATTAGTGCTATTTTTCTACCTCTGATTTCTCTAATTTCCTTTTCTTTAATTTTTAGCAAATCTTTTTCTTCATATAAAACACTGCCGGAAACAGTTGAATTATTAGATACAAGATTCAAAATCCCTAGTCCTAGTACTGATTTTCCACTTCCAGTTTCTCCAATAATTCCTGTAATTTTGCCACTTTGAAAGGTTCTAGATACTCCATCTACAGCTCTTACTTTTCCTTCTTTAGTATTAAAATGAATTTTTAAATCTTTTATACTTATATCTCTATTCATAGTTTTTATTCCTTCTAAAGATATTGGCTTAAAGAGTTGCTTTTTTCATCAAACATATCCCTTAGTGCATCTCCAATTAAATTTATACTGCAACACAATAATAATATACTAAAACCAGGTGCTAACAATAGATTTGGATAACTTCTAAAATGAGTCTTAGCATCATTTATCATAACACCCCAATCTGCTTGAGGTGGTTGTATTCCTAGACCT
Source organism: Clostridioides sp. ZZV15-6598 (assembly GCF_020657705.1). NCBI lineage: Bacteria > Bacillati > Bacillota > Clostridia > Peptostreptococcales > Peptostreptococcaceae > Clostridioides > Clostridioides sp. ZZV15-6598. The sequence goes on from NZ_JAGWCS010000036.1 coordinate 18,012, forward strand.
AAAAAACTTAGCGATGCCATAGAAAGTACACTTTTACCTATCCTTATTGTAAATAGTACTATAAAAGGAGCAAATATATTTGGAATTATATAGTGCAAAATTATATAAAGATGACTAGCACCTAATGCTCTTGCACCTTCAACATATTTTTCTTCTTTTACCTTTAATACCTCTCCTCTAACTACTCTTGAAAAACCAGCCCAGGAAGTGAATACTATTGCAATTAATAAACTTTTTATACCTGGTCCAAGAACTCCAGCAAGAGCAATCATAAAGCTAAGACTTGGAAGACCTTGAAATATATTTACAATAGACTGGATTATTGTATCTACTATACCACCACAATATCCTGCTATTATCCCTACAAAACTGCCAAATAGCATTGTTAATAAGGTTGCTAAAAAAGCTAAGGATATTGATACTCTGGCTCCATATAATATTCTACTTAGAATATCTCTCCCTAGAGTATCTGTACCAAGTATATGTTCTCTAGAAATTCCCATTAATCTATCAGCCATTTGTACTTTATTAGGGTCATATGGAGCTAACTCTGGTGCAAATATTGCAACAAGTATCATAATTATTAGCACTAAAAAAGCTAGTTTATGTATAAATAACATTTCTTTAAATTTCTCCATATTATTTACCTCCCACCCTCATTTTAGGATTAAGAAATAGGTAACATATGTCTACAATTAAATTAAATACTATAAATATAATCCCTGTAAATAGCACATATCCTTGTACCACTGGATAATCCCTACTCATTATTCCTTGTATTACATAGCTTCCCATACCTGGAATACTAAAAATAACCTCAACCACTGTGGAGCCTCCTAAAATAGCACCAAAATAGTTTCCCAGAACAGTTACAATAGGCATTAATGAATTTAAAAAAGCATACTTAAAAATAACTATTTTATTTGGCAACCCCTTAGCTTTTGCCACTGTTATATAGTTTTGTCCTATACTTTCTATTAAAGTTGCTCTATTTAGCCTTGCTACAGTTCCTATAGTTCCAGCTGCTAAAACAAATCCAGGCATTATTAAATGTTTAATTGTACCATACCCACTTGTAGGTAGCCATCTAAGAGTCTCACAAAATATACTTAACATAATAATAGCTAACCAAAACCCTGGAATAGATGTCATAAGTAAGGATACAAAAGTACCAATCTTATCTATCGCTGAATCCTTTTTTAAAGCCATTATTATAGCTAGTGGTATAGATAACACTATAACAAAAAACATAGCCATTAAAGATAAAGAGAAGGTTATTGGTAACCTTCTTAATATCTCTTCTGTGATAGATGTCTTTTTGATATAGGAAAGTCCTAAATCTCCAGTCATAGCTTTTTTAGTCCAATTAACATACTGGACTATAATATTATCATTTAACCCTAATTCTTCTCTAACTCTTTCTATTTCTTCATCTGTAGGAGCAGAAATACCATCCATACTTAAATATTCAACTGCTGGGTCACCAGGTGCTATAACCCCTAATATAAATCCTAGAAAAGTTATTCCTATCAAAATAGGGATAGTCATCAATATCCTTCTAATTAAATATTTAAATGGTGTTTTCACTACTTACTCCACTCCATATTTGCTAATGTAGTTCCATATAATGTAGGTTTGTACCCAGTTATTTTTTTATTATAAGCAATTAAGTTAACGTCTTCAAATAATGGTATAGCTGATGGATGTTCTGCTGATATATCTTGAAGTTCATCATATATTTTACTTCTTTCATCTAAGTCCATTGTTTTTTCTAATTGACCTATTAATTCATCTGCTCTTTCATTTTTATAGCCCAATGAATAAGCTATATTACTTGACCCTGTGCTTCTCATATAACTATCAAATATAGAAAATGGTTCTGCATTTGGAAGACCTTGAGTGTGAAGTGCTATATCATAATTTCCTGTTTTTTGTGCTTCCTTAAAAGCAGCTCCATCAAGTATAGTTATTTTAGAATTTAATCCAACTTCACTTAATACAGATTGTATATACTCTGCTACAGTTTTGTATGGATAACGGTCTACACCATAAGATGGTATTATAAACTCTAACTCTTTTGTTTCCCCTTTTAACTCATTTTTTATGATTTTTTTTGCTTTTTCTGCATCATAAACAGGTTTAATTTCCTTAGCAAAAGGAGAACCTTGGTTCAATATATTCATAGTTGGAGTTCCATATCCTCCATAAAATTTATTTACTATAGTTTCTCTATCCAACAACAAACTTAGTGCTTCTTTTATCTTAACATTATTAAATGGTTCCCTAGTGCCGTTTGTAGATACAAATTGAGTTATTGTTGATGGAGATGTTTTAATCTCAAAATTTTCATCCTTTATTAGCTCACTAGCTAACTCTGGAGTAATAGCCCCTAAATCCATAACACCCATAATTTCCTCTGATTTAAGTGCTGTGTAACGAGTTTGTGCATCTTTAATTACATTTACTCTTACATTTTTAACTTTACTTTTATCTCCATAATAGTCTTGATTTCTCTCTAACGAAACAAATTGTTCTTTTTCTCTTTCTTTTATCTTAAATGGACCAGTTCCTTGTGCATATTTAGTAAAATCTCCTGTTTTTATATCAAAACACTCCGGACTATACATAGCACTTCCAAATCTAGCCATGTTGTATATTAAAGTTGATATTGGTTTACTAAAAGTAAGTTTAACTTCATAGTCAGAAACTTTATCCACACTTTGTAAATTAGGATATGTCTTTTCTATATCAAACGAATAAAAAGGTGAAGCTTTCGTTTTCATATTCATATAACGTTCAAAGTTTTTTACTACTGAATCTGCATTCAAATCTACACCATCATGGAATTTTACACCCTTCTTTATTGTAAATTTCCATTCTTTATAATCATCTGAATTTGACCATTTTTCTGCAAGTTCTGCCTTTGGTTTTCCATCATCACCCAGTCCTATTAGTGGTTCCCAAACATAAAGTATAGAACTTGTGTAGTAAGCATCTTGTTCACCTGGTGCCAAATCCCTAGCTGCTGCTAAGACTACTTCCTTTTCATTATTCATCTTACTAACATCATTATTTTCCTCTGGTTTACTACACCCTGTTATCAATGATAACATCAGCATAACTGCTAAAATTATACTACTCAGCTTCCCTTTTGAAATCTTCCTCATGATACATTTCCCCCTTATTTAGAAATATGAGCATAAAAAAAGTTATAGCAAATAATGCTATAACATCCCATTTTAATATGTATACTTTAACTTCTAAATTCCATATACAAAACAATAAATCTAGTTGCTCCCCCCTAAATTTATTTGCTAATATTTAATGTAGGTATCTGACTTACATTTCATTTTCTCAGCCTTTCCAAATAACATCTGTTGGCTATGTAGAATTTATCCATGCTTACAGTGATGGGTTCGTGTTGGATTTTCACCAGCTTCCCTACTCTTTAAATACGTTTATTCAATTCTTAGTTTAATTGTATGCAATCTTATATAAATTGTCAACTTAAATCAAAATATAGCACTATATGCAAAATTAAAAATTATAAATATATAGTAATTCATCTGATAAAAACACTACTTTTAATTTAGTATTTATATTTACTAGTTGTATATGTTACAAATTAAGTGTCTAATCTTTATTATGGAATATAAATATTTAAATTAAAATTTACAATTATCTATCTATTAAAGTCTATTATAAAAACAGATATTTTTTTTTCATATGGAAGGTAATAAGCTACTTTATCCCCTTTAACTACATTTTTCATAATATGATTGTATATAGTTTCATACTCTCCGCCTTCATCATAAGATTTAGCATACCTAACTATATCATCTTCACAAGTAAATGTCTGTCCAAATTCAAGACTTAATGGCATTAATTCATATTTAAGTTTCTTTTTATCTAATAATGCTTTTAAATTTTTTGAACTATGTCTTTCTACCATATCCATTCTTTTCTTAGATACTGGAATATGAGTTTTGGATTTATCATTAACAATTGCAATTAATCTATTACAGTGTTCATTAAAAAATTCTATATTCTCATATGAAAAAAATGAAATTAATATAGTATCAAATTTTGTATTTATCTCTTCAAAATCCTTGACCATATATCTAATATTGTTTATATTATTGTCTTTTGTTGATTTTTCTAAGTAATTTATAGCATTTTGATTTATATCAATACAAGTTATCTCTTTCAATTCTTTGCTTAAATACATATCTATTAAACCTAATCCACAACCTACATCACAAAAAGTTTGGCTATCTTTGATGTATGGAATTATTTCTTTAGCTAATCTCTTGTGAAAACCAGTATATTCACTTGCATCAACAAAGGATTTTATTGTAGTATCATTCCAATTCATTCTCATATTTAAATTTCCCCACTACCTTTTAAATTTACTTTCTGACCTGTACTGTAAAACATATTGTTTCTCTCATTTCCACTTATTATGCTCATTACTTTATCATGTTCTTTAATTACAAATCCTGATAAATCATTTACTCCATACTTAAATAATATAGGTGCCATTGGAGTTGCTGGACCTACCAATACCACATAAGCATTTTTACTTAATTCTAAATACCAAGGAAAGGTTTTTGTACTTAATGTGTAACAAGATATAACTACAAAGTCCTGTTTAGGTAAGATATATGGTGCTGAAGTCTCTGGATAATCACCATATATATCTTCACTTTCTATTATGGATAAATCACACACAGGTGCAAATAGTTGTTCTAAATAGTGAAAATGACCTATAACCGCTACCTTTTTCCCCCTTATCATATTTTGGTATGAAATAAAAGGGTCATTAATTCTATCTTCTATAAAATTGTTTTCATTTAACTTTATATTATTTTCTTTTGAAACTTTTACAGAATTATAATAAGAATTTATTGCAGCCAATCCGATTCCTGATTCTGTGATATTCCAAGACTTAATACATCCAGCTATTTCATGTAAATATTTCCCTTTAAAAGATTTTACGAACTCTGGAGGACGTCCATCTTCATTATATACAAAACCTATACCACTACCTACACTACTTCTTACTAAAATATTATGTTGCCCAACAGCTATATCTTCAACGATTATATCCTTAGGAATTCCTTCTATTAAGTCATCATAAAGTTCCCACAAAGTCATTTACCTCCTCCTGTACAATACTTTCTATTTCTTTTCTATTTAAGACTTCACCTTTTCTAACCTTGTGCCTAATATCTAGTAAAATATTATCTAAGCTTTCTATGTATTTAATACTTTCTATTTCTTCATCTGTCGTAGATATTACCTTTGAAATTCCGCCATTTTTAATAACTATTCTTTTATTAGCATTTAAAGCTAATATAGGGTCATGTGTTGAAATCAAAATTATTTTTTCCTTTTTAGATAATAGTCTTAGAGCTTCCTTTCTATCTATACCTGCATTTTCAATTTCATCAATTAAAACTATCGGTGAAGAACTCATATATGCAGTATCAGATATCATAAGGGCCCTTGATTGACCTCCCGATAATTGAGTTATTTTTGTGGTTAATTCAAATTTTTCTCCAGCTAGTTTATTAGCACAATAAAAGCATTTTTTTACTATGTCATCTTGATTTTTACAGAAACGACTTTTAGAGTGCATTTGTAAAAACTCTTCTACAGTTAAATCCATTACAAAATTCATATTTTGAGAAAGTTGGGCTACTAATTTTCCATCCATAACAAAACGAGTTTCATCACTTGGAATACTTTCATTTATTAATATTTGTCTGTTCGTAGGAGTGTCTCTCTGCGCTAAACATTCAATATCCTCTAACAGTCTACTTTTTCCTGAACCTGTAGGTCCAACAATACTTATAATTTCTCCAGCCTTTATTTTTAGCGAAATATCTTCTTTTTCTTTTAGCTTATTGTGCCCACCATTAATAGTAATGGTTTCTATATTTAAGCTCTCTTCATCTTGGTCAAATTCTTTTAAAAACTCCACCAGTTTAATGTATAATTCTTTTTTCTCTATACCAAAAGTTATATAAAATTCCTCATCTAAAGATTCTATTAGATTATTAAAAGTAATTGAATCATCTATATTACTTAGATTATAATTTAAGAAAAAATCAAAGGCCATAGAGTAGTTTTCTTTTATCTCTTCTATAGACATGTTTAGTAAATTTTCATAATTATCATACTTCATAGTCAAACTCCATTTTCTTTATCATTCCCATTTGATAAGATTCTCCAATTCTAGTCTCTCCAGTACAGTAAGAACACACTGATGCTGGTGTTGTAAAACGTAATTGTTTTTCTCTAAGCGTGCTTATTTCTTTTATATCACTTAAATATTTCTTAAGTAAAAATACTCCTTGACCTGTGATTCCATTTATAAATATTATCTTAGCTTTTGAATTTACTTGACGTACATTAAAAGAAAATACCTCCCTTTCTGCTTGTGATACTATATCTCCTTTTGTGATTACAACAATATCAGCATATTTTAGCATTGGTCCTATTTTTCTAGGTGTATTTATCCCAGATAAATTATCTATTACACAAACTGCTGGTATAGTTTTTATATATGGTGAGCAACGATTACAAAGCCCTGCACTTTCAGTAATTAAAATATCTAAGTTTAGTTTTTGAGACCAATAAAGTGCATCTTCAATATTGCTTATAAAAAAATGGTCTGGACAAATTTTACCAGAAAGTCCAATTTGAACAGGTATATTATTCTCTTCATATCTAATCTGGTCAAAAGATGTAAGGCAGTCAAACTTTACTACTCCAACCTTATTTTTTTCTGCATCCATAGCTTTAATTAGATGAAGAATAACAGATGTTTTTCCAGATGATGGTGGCCCTGCTACTGTAATTAGTTTCATATCAATTCCCCTTTTTGTGAAAGAAAGTAGGTAAAATCCTACTTTCTTCTAACTTACATCTATATATTATTTAATAACTTTATATCTATATACTATTTAATAGCGTTTTTAGTTAATTTGCTATATTGTTCATCACTTAAATCAACATGATAAAATAACTTATAAAATTCTTTTGTTTTTTCTTTTAAATCATAATTAAAATGCTCTGGATAAAGTATTTCAGATAACCAAATCATACCCATATATCTATTTACAGATGGAGGGAATCCCATCCAATTATATGGTGTGCTTGGTGCTTCATAGTATTTACCACTAGATATCGCACTTATTTTTTGCCATTCAGCTTGACTTCCTACTTTACTATATATACTCTGTGGTGCAAACACTATTACATCTGGATTCCATAAGTATAATTGTTCTAATGATACTTCATTTCCATTACCTTTACTTGATGGTTCATCAAGTTTTGCAACATTATTTGCAAGTATATTAATAATTTCAGAGTGGAAAGACCCTTCTGCGATTACATTTGTCCCTGTATCTCCTACGCAATAAGCAAGGTTCACTTTATTCTTATCACCTATTTTCTTCATCGTTTCTACAGTTGTATCATAAGTAGTTTTACAGTAATCAGCTAATACTTTTGAATTATCTTCTACATTTAAAATTTCTCCTAGCTTAGTGTAACATTCTGACATATTAGCAGTTGTAGCCTCTATAAATATAGTTGGTATACCTATTTGTTCTTGTATATCATCTAAATCTTCTTTCATGCTACCTTTCTTCTCACCTATATCGATAATTACTTGTGGCTCTGCTGCTGCAAGGGCTTCCATATTTAAATCTCCCTTACCATAAAATTGACCAAAAACAGGAAGGTTAGTATATTTTTCATCTATATATCCCTTTGCATCATTTGCCCACTCTCCTGATAATCCAACTAACTTATCTGGTGCTACTGAAAATAGTACGATTTGTGCTAAACTTCCTGAGGGTGCTATTTTTTTAATATTTGATGGAATCTCAACTTTTCTACCTACTGAGTCAGTAAACATTACTGTTTTAGATGTTTTTTTATCCTCTTTTTCACCTTTAGCATCATCATTTGATGATGTACATCCAACTAAAGATGTTATTGCTAAAACTAGCACTAACAACAATGATAATAATTTCTTTTTCATTTTATCCCCCTTAAATAAATTATATAGTTACACTTTTTGGTATACAGACTCTGATTTTATCATTATATAAGCTGTTTAATTCTACATCTACATTATATAATTTTTTAATTAGACCAGAATTAATTATGTACTTAGGTACACCAAAAGCTAATATTTCATGATTGTATAAAGCTAAAACCTTGTCTGCATACAAAAATGCCTGGTCTGGATTATGTGTTGACTGAATTATTATATATCCATCCCTTGTTAATTCTTTTACTGTATTTAGTACTCTGATTTGATTACCATAATCTAAATCAGAGGTCGGCTCATCCATAATAAGTATCTTTGCATTTTGAGCTAAAGCTCTCGCAATAAGTACTAATTGTCTTTCTCCTCCACTTAAATTTACAAAACTCCTATCTTTTAAATAGGAAATTCCTATTTTATCTAAAGATTCTTCAACTATTTCCATTTGTTTTTTGGTAGGTTTAGACATAGGTGAAATTTGTGATGTTGTTCCCATCAATACCATTTCAACAACAGAATAACTAAACACAGGATTATGAGACTGAGGGATATAAGCTATTTTTCTTGCTAAATTCTTAATTTTATAATCCTTCAAGTTTTTTCCATCCAATAATATTTCACCTTTATATCCTTTTAATAACTGAAGTATACACTTAAACATAGTACTTTTCCCTGCACCATTAGGCCCTAATATACATAGTAACTGACTACCTTCAACATTAAAGGATATTTGATTAAGTACATTTTGATCTTTATAAAAATAACTGAGATCTTTAACTTCTAAAATCATATTAATCCTCCCTTTTCGTAATCAGATATATGAAAAATGGTACACCAATAAATGATGTTAATATACCTATAGGTATCTCACTAGTCCATAAATTTCTAGATACATTATCAACTAACAACAAAAACGATGCTCCAAACATAGCTGATGTTGGCAATAAATAAACAAAATTATTTCCAACTAATCTTCTAGATAAATGTGGTATTACAAGACCAACCCAACCTATCATTCCACTTACAGCAACACTTGCAGAAGTTAAAAGTGTAGCACATATAATAGTAATAAATCTTATACGCTTTGTATTTATCCCCATTGTTCTTGCCTCATCTTCTCCTACAGTCAATATGTTTATTTGCCAGCTCATAAGTATTAGAGGTACTATACCTATTAACATAGGAATAATTGCAAATTTTATATCAGATATTTTAGCTCCTGATAAACTCCCCATTAACCAATATGTAATTGCAGGTAACTGGTCATTAGGGTCTGCTACAAGTTTTATAAAAGATGTACCTGAAGAAAATAATGAACTTACCATAATACCAGATAAAATTAATCCTAACACTTTACTTCCCTTTGTTCTTTCACTTATCAAATAAACTAAAATTACAGTAATTAAACTAAAGATGAATGCACTAACAGTAACCTCTCTACCACTTTTATAAAGAAATAACGCTAGAGCTGCTCCAAATGCTGCTCCTGATGATGCCCCTAGTATATCTGGTGATGCCATAGGATTTAAAAAAATATATTGATATGATGCTCCTGCAGCTGCCAATGCCCCACCTACTAAACATGCAAGTACTATTCTTGGTAATCTAACATTTAAAAATATAGTTTCCATGCTATCTGTCCAAAACTTATCTATATTACATATTTTTGAAATTAAAATTCCAAACACTTGATGTGGTTCTACTGGATATTTTCCAAGTGCTAATGATACTAATATCAATGCAATCAATATAATAACTAAACAAAGCATAATTAATTTATTACTTCTTACACTCTTACTCACTTATTTAATCCCCTTTTGTCTCTACTATTTTCATTATATTACCTGTCTTTTCAACATCTTCATAAGGTGCACTTACTTTTACTAAATTAAAACATTTGTCTATATCATCTACAACAAATCCACCTATATTTTTTATACCTAACTTTTTAAAATCTGAAGATATAGGTGTCGATATATCACAAATTACGCTTTCTTTATTAAGTGAATCATTGGCTATTTTTATTAAATGTTTATTAATAATTAAGTCTCCACCTAAATATGTACTATCATAGTTTTCTACTAAATATCCATATGCTGATATGTTGTAATCCCCTTCTTCTATTTTTCTATTGAAAAAATCCACATCATATCTAAATTTAATTTTATTTTTATTTTGAAGATTTCCCTCTACTACTGCTATTTTTTTTGATGAATCATCAATCATGGAAATAAAATGATGATTAATTTTCTCTACGCTTAATGATTTATTGCAAATATTCTGATTATAATAAGAATTTATTGCTGCTAACCCTAAACTAGCTTCCATAAAATTCCAAGACTTAATCAACTTGCATAAATCTTTTAAAGACATGTTTATTTTTATATTGTTTTTAAAAGGAAATCTTTTATTACATAATAAATGACTAATACCTGCTCCATAATCTGTTATTACCATAGCAAACTCTGAGCCTATAATAAAATCTTTTACTCTTATGTTTTCTGGTACTTTATCTATTAAATTATTATAAAACTCCCACATTTTGTCACCCCCTTCAAAGTAATTATATTACGTTTTATACTATTTAGCTATAATATTTCATATTTTTTTACAATTTTAGTTATGTTTTATTATGTTTTGTTATGTTTTATTATTTTTTGCACTTCCTTATTTTTTAATTTAACAGTCATATTTTAAAGTCATCAGTTTATTTAGTAGATATGGCTATTATGCACAAGTTTTCCATAGATTCAAAATAACTATAATACTCTTGCAACTAAAAAAGCCATGCAAACTAATCTAATTTGCATGGCTTTATATTCATCAATCTACACCTAATGCAGCTTTAACTTTTGCTGCTATTGTAATAACTCTTGGTCCAAATATAACTTGAACTGAATTTTTCTTTCCAACTACTCCATGTACACCTAAATCATTCATTTACGTAAGTACATATGTTAATCCTGCTAGTGGGACATATGCTGCAAAGTACAATAATGGTGCAACAAATAAGACTGTATTTATAACTGTGTACATTCCTATAAATAAAACAATTCCTCCTAATGCACCCCCTCCTTTTTCATTTTTGTATAATCCAAAGGTTATACCAGTAACAAAGAATATTGGTAAGTATCTCATTACCATAAATCCTAAATCATTTATTGCTTTAAAGAATACATTTATAAATGAGCCTTCCTGTCTTAATCTACTAAACCTTAAATCATAAACTTTTTCCATATTTGCAAAAGCTAACCCTAATCCTATAAATACCCCTGCTACAACAAGTAATATAACAGGAATCATCATTGATCCAGAAAGTACTTGTAATTTATCCTTCATTTTGAATAGATTATAATTAGTTAGACAATAAATATTTTGTCATGATATTATTATATATAATAGTACAAAGAGATATTGTTTTATCAGAGCTAGAAAAAGTAATATCTAATATGAAATAATTATACTAATTGAAAAGGAAGTAGTCTATGAAAATAGCAATCATAACAACTGAATTCTTAAAGGAGTTTGTAGAGAACTCTATAAAAAAATTAAATATTAATGCAGAAACTGAAATATATATTTATAAAGATTTTTCTCATGTTGGAGATTTATATCTAGAAATCGAAGATAAGTTTGATGGATTTGCAGTTAGTGGTCCTATCCCTAAGGAAGCTATTACAAAAAAAGCTGGTACTATTAAAAAGCCTTTAGTTGATTTTGGTACTGATTTACAAAGTTATTATGATATGTTTCTAAAACTTATTTTTAAATACAATACATTAGATTTTTCTAGAGCATACTTTGACCTAATGGACTGGGCAGATAATCCAAAAGATATATCATATTATTTATCAAATGGTACATTTGGAGATTTAATGTGTAGTATTAATGAAAATGCCTCTAAAATGAGTTTATCTGATATAGCAGAACTTGAAAAAAATATTGCAAAAAAACATATTAAGTTATGGAATGAAGGTAAAATTGATTTTTCTACTACTCGTTTTAGTAGTATTGTTCCTATATTACAAGATGCAGGAGTGAATTTTCATTTCATATATCCTGACATAAATTTATTAAAAAGTACTTTTAATGAATTAATAAAGGATATTCATCTGCATAGAATGAAAGTAAATCAACCAGGTGTAATATATATAACAGCTAAAGATACAAACTATGATGATTATACTGTAGATAAAATTTATAAGATATTAAATACTATAAAAAAAGATAAATTAACTGATTTTATAATTGAAAAGAGTAGCAATTCTTTTAAAATTTTTACTAAATGTGACACTATTAAATCATTAACTAAGGATTTTACTATATGTTACATAAAAGAATTTATTGAAAATAGTATAGATTTTAAAGTATGTGTTGGGTATGGGATTGGTAATGATATAAAGCAAGCTATGTCTAGTGCCATAAGTGCTAATAAGGAATCTAAAATAAATCCTTTAAACTACAGTTTCTTAGTTAACGAAAATTATGAGACAATAGGACCTTTATTATGTGATAAATTACTTACTGTTTCAAATAAAGTAACTCCACACATAAATACAATTGCTAAAAATTCTAAATTATCTACTCTTACTATTCAAAAGATTATATCTGTTACTGAAATTCTTCAAAGAGATGAAGTTACTCCTAAGGAATTATCTTCTTGTTTAAATGTAACAGTAAGAACTGCCAATAGATTTTTAAGTAGTCTACTAAAGTCTGGAAATGCTACTATATTATACGAAAAACAAAACTCAACAAAAGGTAGACCTGAGAGGGTATATAAATTATTTATATCAGAAGATAAACATTAAAATCTAGAGTGCATAAAAATATTTTATCATTGTATAGTAAATAAAGTTATATAGTTTTCTAAAAGGTATATCTTATATTTATTTTTTAAGATATACCTTTTTGTGATATTTATTAATAATTTATGTTATTAGCTATTAAAACTATTTTCTAGCCATTTCAATGCACAATGAGCAAATAACCAGCAAAATTTCGCTTTCTTTTGATAAGGAAAAATGCTGACATAAAAATTGTAATATTATATTTTAAACTTTATCTTGCTTTTAAGGAGTTGGAATATCATCTGGAATAGGACACTTATATGTTTTCCCATTCATTGATTTATCGAATTCTTCTTTTGCCTTTTTAGCTATTTCTGGATTATTCAGTATCTTAGCTCCAAACATAGCCATAATTTTTGCCGCATATATCATACCTTTTTCTCCAATAGAACTTCCTGCACAAGATGTAAACTGCCAACTATGCCCAGGTGCACCTAGATTTGTACATCCTGTAAAAAAGTATGCTGTAGGAACTATATGCATTACATCTCCAATATCAGTAGAACCATAGCTATTAAAGTTTGTAACATTTCCTCCACCATAATATAGGTGAGTTCCTTCTGGTAAATTATATTTACTTATCATAGCCTTATATTGTTGTGGGCTTTGTCTATCTAATTCAGCTGCAAAATCCAATTCATCTTGAGTCCAAGGCTCTTGTGTAATATCATCCATACATTCTGACACAAGATTTGCTAGAACATGATTGTTTAAAGTATTATAGCATCCTCCTAAAAACTCTACTTCAACTTCAGTCTCAGTCATCATTGCAGCTCCTTTTGCTACCTTTATAAGTCTTTCATATGTATTTTCTACAGCTTCCCTACTCAAAGCTCTTGTGTAATACCATACTGATGCTTTGTCAGGGACTATGTTAGGTGCTACTCCTCCATCTGTAATAGTATAATGAATTCTTACATCAGAAGTAACATGCTCTCTCAAATAATTAGCTCCTACATTAGTAAGTTCTACAGCATCTAAAGCACTTCTTCCATTTTGAGGGTCTGAACCTGCATGTGCAGTTATCCCCTTAAAATGAAATTTTACAGAGTTAACAGCTGTTGATATACCAACTGTAGCTTCACTAATTTTATTTGGATGGAAATTTATAGCTAAGTCTAGACCTTCAAATGCACCGCCTCTAGCCATAAATCCTTTGCCTGTCAATTGCTCTTCTCCTGGACATGCATAAAATACTATAGTTCCACTCAAATTATTTTCTATCATTTCTCTTTTAAGTCCTACTACCGCTCCTACATGTGCAGTACATAATAAATTATGTCCACATCCATGACCATAAGCTCCCAATTCAAATGCTTCTTGCTTTGTTGAAACTTTTTGGTTTAAACCAGGTAATGCATCAAACTCTCCCATAAAACCTATAACTGGTTTCCCTGAGCCAAAACTAGCCTTAATAGCTGTAGCTAAGCCTCCCACACCTATTTCTACATCAAATCCTTCACTTCTTAGAAAATTTGCTGTATTTTCACATGCTTTGAACTCTTTAAATGCTTTTTCTGGATTTTTCCATATTTTCTTACTCAAACCATCAAGTTTGAGTCTTTTTTCTTCTATCTCGCTTATAGATATACTTCCTATCATTATCTCTACCCCCTATAAATATATTTCATATTAACCAAATATAAGTGGACCTATTATACTAGCAAATGCCACTGAAGCAATAGTTACAGTAACAAATCCCCCTATAATCATCTTTGGTAATAAATAATCTGTTGCCCTTTGTTTTTCTTCTACAGTTCCTTCCATAGCATCAATACCTTCATTAGAAATTATCTGTGTTGCTGGATAAGCAAGCATACAAGTTACACCAATTGCTGCTGACATTCTTGGAGAATATCCCAATAACTTTCCTACAATTGCAGTAAATAGTATTATGAATACAGCTCCTACAACTAGTATTCCTATAGTTGGAACAATCATTGCAAATAATGCTGTTGGAGTTACCTTAGCAAGTCCTCCAGGTAACATTAACATACATCCAAACATTATAATCCCATTAGATTGAGATTTATCTAAAATTCCTTTTTCTAAAAATCCTATTCGTGTAAAAATTAACCCTACTAACAAGCATGCTATATTTGGATTTAAATAATAATTTGCTGGAGTAAATCCTGGTATTAGAGTAGCCAATCCTACAAAGTTCCCAATCATAGCAACAAATGAAAGTTTTGCAAGATATACTAGAGTAGATGATTTTTTACTTGATTCTTCTTTAAAAATTCTCATACTTGGAAGCTTAAAATTACTTTTTGATTCATCCTTTAAGAAATCTCCTCTATCTCTTTTAAATTTTAATTCTTTATTTATACAATATGTTGTTATAGGAATACCAAAGAATTTTTGAAATGATAATACTAGAATTACAAATGCTGCAAGTTCAGGTCTGTTTGCTGCTTCTGCAACCGTTGTTACAATAATACCAGCAACAGTGGAACCTGCTATTGGAGGTGCTGCTATTAAAGCATACTCTCTACCAAATAACATACTACCAACTGTGAAACAACCAACCGCTATGCCTACAATACCTACTAATGCAATTACAACTGTTTTCCATTCATGACATAAATCCTCAAGATTTATAAGTGTTCCTAAGTTAGTTATTAATAATGCTATCCCAAAGTTACTCATTGCAGCCAATATCCCTGATGCTCCTGTAATATCTTTTGGAAGAATATTTGTCCAAAATCCTAATAAAAATATAATACATACAAATAGCAATGTTGAAATTGCACCTTTTGTTTTCTTAGATAAAAACTCACTAAAAGCATAAATCATTACACATACAGCAAAGCAAGTAAGCGGATTCCAAAAATTTTCCATTGTTGTTTCCTCCTGAATATAATAATTTTTTATCAATAAAACAATAATTATAAAATGTATATTCTGTAGTTATTCTTAACTACATATAGTATAGATTGATATTTCTTGAAGCCATTTTTATACGTCTCAAATTATTCCTAAAATACCTAAATAAATATAACTAGAGTTAACTTTTTAAATATTAACTATAATTATTCATATACCAAATCTCTTTTCAATTTTTAATCCTCTACATTATTTTATAAATGCAGAATTGTACTATAACTATCTTTAATTTTCATATACATGTTAGAAGACTTGTCTTTATTTAAATATTAGATATATAATTTATACTTTATATACGTCTTAAATTATTCTTAAAATACCTAATATAAGTTA
>NZ_JAGWCS010000037.1:0-33479 GCF_020657705.1 Clostridioides sp. ZZV15-6598
TCAGTATGGATGCTAGGATTAAATGCTGATGCAGTCTTACAAGGAGTGATTTGTTGGGGTATATCAATAGGTATAAATCAAACTTATAAACAGTTGAAGGAGGAAAATAAATAATGAAAATATGTATTACAGTAGGACACAGTATTTTAAAAAGTGGTGCATGTACTTCTGCTGATGGAGTAGTTAACGAGTATCAATACAATAAATCTCTTGCACCAGTATTAGCAGATACATTTAGAAAAGAAGGGCATAAGGTAGATGTAATAATATGCCCAGAAAGACAGTTTAAAACTAAATCAGAAGAAAAGACTTATAAAATACCTAGAGTTAATAGTGGAGGTTATGACTTACTCATAGAACTACATTTAAATGCAAGTGATGGTCAAGGAAAAGGCTCAGAGGTACTATATTATAGTAATAAAGGTCTAGAGTATGCAACTAAAATATGTAAGAAACTAGGTACAGTATTTAAAAATAGAGGTGCTAAATTAGACAAAGGATTATATATCTTAAATAGTTCCAAACCTACAGCAATATTAATAGAAAGTTTCTTTTGTGACAATAAAGAAGATTATGAGAAGTCTAAAAAACTTGGATATGAAGGTATAGCTAAGTTAATTGCAGAAGGTGTATTAAATAAAAATATAAGCAATGAGGGAGTTAAGCAGATGTACAAACATACAATAGTTTATGATGGAGAAGCTGATAAAGTACTTGCAACTGTACTTGGTTGGGGATATAATAACGCAAAAATATTAATATGTGATATAAAAGATTACGTTCCAGGAAGAACAGAAAACTTATATGTTGTAGGGGGAGGGGCATGTAGCAAGATAAGTTCTATTACTAAAGAAAAGTTCACAATGATAAAGGGTAATGATAGGTTTGATACACTTTACAAAGCATTAGATTTTATTAATAGATAGATTAGAAGGTAGCAACTAGTTAGTTGTTACCTTCTTTTTTAATATAAATTTAATTATTATCTTTAATTTTATCAATCAAATCATCTATTATTTTAAAAGTTAACTCGTCAGAGATAGATACATCATGCTCGTTAGAACAGTATTCTTTCACATAAACCTCGTATGTATCTGATAAAACATTGCTTAGATAAAAATCTACTTCCGTTTCATAATCTTCAATGTAATCCTCGTGGCATCCTTCATTAGTTTCGATTTCATACAATTCATTAACAATTTTTTCGATTTGTTGTTCAGTAACATTTTTCATAAAAACATCTCCTTTTTTATTTATTTTTTATCTTCTATAATAACATTAGGTTTACCATATAATTTTATCATGGCTTCTTCTGTTATAAGCCAATTACTTCCACTTTTTCTATAATGTACACCTTCAATAAGATTGTTTTGTCTTACGACACTTCTTAATGTGCTTTCGCCTAGTCCCCATATAGAAGTTGCTTCTTTAAATGTAAATACTTTATATTGCATTAATTCATCTATTTTATCTATTTCACGTTCAATTCTGTAATATTGATTTCTTACTATATATACATAATAATCTTTATTTAAGTAATCTTGTATTTCTTTAATAGATAACCATTCGCCCTCTAATTTGCTATAGTTATTCCTTGAAGCGAAATAATCTGATATATTGCAAGCGTCAGATAAATTTTGTGCTTTTCTTAAAATTACTAAAAAATCCTCTTTATTCTCTTTTCTAAAGTTTAAATAATCATTGTAAGTATTAACAAATATATTAATGTCGTTACTTTCAGCAAAAATAGATTTTTCAACGTATTCTTCATATGCTTTACTTAAACCTTTTATTGAATATTCTCTCAAATTATCATCATCCTCAAGGTAATCAAAAGCACCAAGACAATTCGTAAAGTCATTTAATACATTTTTTGCATTTTCTAAATTAAGTTCTTTAAACATATATACCACTCCTTTTATCAACGTTTACGTTGTTGTTTATATTTATATAATAACATTCAACGTTTACGTTGTCAATATATTTTATATTTAAAAAGTAAAAAAATAACTCCTAACAGAAATAGTTCACCGACAGTTGTTATAATTAAATTATAGAAAATTAATATATATAGAAAAGGGGTTTATAAATGGGGAAAATAGATAACGCTTTTAAAATTATAATACTTTTAAGAAAAAACGAAACATTAAAATCGGGTGAAATCTCTGATATATTAAACATATCTGAGAGACAAATAAAAGAATATGTACATCAATTAAGATTGGCAGGAATTGATATAAAATCTAAGCCTGGGGTTACAGGAGGCTACCATATAGATAAATGCCCGTTTTGCAATGAATAGAAAAGACAAGAAAACTACAAAATAAAAAGAGTGTAGATATAAAAAACAAACTTTATTTCTACACTCTTTTTATTTTGTAGTTAATAATTAATAAAAAAATATTAATAAATTATTATATAATTTATATATAATTATTTTATTAATCTTATATAAATTATTATATAATTATTTTTCTATTTTTCTACCCCTACCCTTTTTTCTCTTATCATAAGACTTCGCTAGTTTTTCAACATCTTCGCTACCTTCTAAATCTGTTCTAGTTGCACTTATAACAGGTTTTAAAACATCTAATACTAACTTATTAATAGTAGTTTTTTTAATCTGTGCTACAGCCTTTAAAACGTTTATATCTTCGCTTTCAAAGTATATAGACACAGATTCTTTTTTTACTTCTTCATTTTCTTTTACTTCAAGCAGAGAGGTAACTATACTGTTAGAATTTTTTTTAAAAGTATCTTGTATTCTTTTTTCTGTAATATCTCTATAATCAATTTTATTTTCTTTTTCTTCTAAATCAAATTTCATTTTTATAATATTCCCCTTTCAGAAAGTTCGTTCATAAAATTTTTAAATTCTTCTCTTACTTTATGCGCTTTTTTAATTTTTTTACAATGTTCTTCTATATCTGTTTTATTTAAAATTGCATTTTTAACAATCGTACCCTCGCTTATTCTCGTATTTAATAGAACTTTTTTTATATCCTCGTATCTTTCTAATTGTTTGTTAAACTCGTCGCCTGTACTAAGTTTTCTACTTGTATATCTATTTACAACTATAGCTTTTTTAACATTGTTGTCTATTTCTAATTTTTCCAAGTCTTCTTTAAACTTAGTATAGAAAAGATTGCATCCTCTTATACTTGCTATATCTTGATACTCAAGAGGGGTAATAATGCTATCCGAAATTAATAAAAAGTTACGAGTAACAATATCATAAGAAGGAGACAAATCTATTAAAATATAATCATATTCTCTAAGTGTTTCTATGTTTTTAGCGAACCATCTGTAAACCGCTTTTTCTCTATTTGTTTCAGTTACCAACAGTTCTCCTAGTACACAACATTCTAATTTACTACCAATTAAATCTATATTATAAAATTCCTTCAATGGCGATTTAATTATAATATCTTTTGCTTTTGCTTTATATGCTAATGCTTCAAACATAGTGTCGCCCTCGAATAATATATCGTGTATAAATTGCGTTGTATTCGCTTGAAAATCTCCGTCTATAACCAAAACTTTTTTATTTAATTTAGATAAATACATTGCTGTTAAAATTGTTAGAGTTGTTTTACCGACTCCGCCTTTTACGTTAAAAATAGAAATCGTGTTAAGGTTTGTACTCAATTAAATTACCCCCTTTTATTTTTATATAATACTTATTATATCATACATTCCGCAATTTTGCGGATATTTAATAATTTATTTTTAATTTTATATAGATTAATATAAGATTAATTTATTATTCTTATATTAATTAATAAATTAATCTTTTAGCATTTATTAATTAATTAATATATAATTTAAATAAAAATATTTTTAAATTCTTATACTAATTACTTATTATTTTTTTTAATCTTTTTATTAAAATTAATAATATATTCTTATAATAATCTTATTTTAATCTTTTATACTATCAAAAAGGAGATTGAACAAATATCCAATCTCCTTTCAATTATTCTTCTTTAATTTTTATAGTTTTTAATAAAAAAATACAACTTTTAAAATATCCTAAAACGGTGTAAAAATGTATCTTTTTATAAAATTTGTGTTATAATAAAAGCAAGAGAACTGTATTCTATGTCTTAAGAGTAAAGTTTTCGTCTAAAGTAAAAAATTATCTAGACTTTTTGAACTTAATTTTTAAGTTAAGTTCCCAACCACTCTTTCGCACAGAGTGGTTTTTTACTTGTCTAAATAATTTACTGATTAAATAGAATATCAAACTAGCAATAACACCAGCTAATATGTTAAGTAAAAAATTATCCATACTCATCACCTCCCTTCAATTGTTGGGAGGATAATCTTTTGTGTATAGACTCCACTCTTTTAAAATACAGATTGC
Organism: Clostridioides sp. ZZV15-6598; assembly: GCF_020657705.1. Lineage (NCBI taxonomy): Bacteria > Bacillati > Bacillota > Clostridia > Peptostreptococcales > Peptostreptococcaceae > Clostridioides > Clostridioides sp. ZZV15-6598. The sequence continues at coordinate 4,367 of NZ_JAGWCS010000037.1, forward strand.
TTTCTCTTGCTAAAATTATTATAACATATTTTAATAATCAACTAATAAACTAATTCATCTTTGAACTTCATTTCGCTTTTACAAGTTTTATAAACTGATGTACAACTCTTGCAGTCTTCTAATGCTCTATGAGAACTATAATTCAATCCTAACTCTTCATGTAAAGAAGGTAAAGAATAACTTTTTAGTTTTTTACCCTCATAAGTTCTTATGTACTTTCTTGATAAAGTTAATGTATCTACAACCTTATTAGTAATCTTTTTATATCCATTCTTATATAATTTATCTAATATAAATTCCATGTCAAAAATGGCGTTATGAGCTATAAGAGTATAATCACCTATAAAATTCAAAAAATGCGGAAGTACTTCTTCAATGCTTGGAGCATTAGCAACATCTTCGTCTATTATTCCTGTTATATCAGTTATTTTTTTTCTTATACTTTTACGTGGCTTTACAAATGTACTAAAAATTTCACTTGGTACATCCCTTTCGAATTTGATAGCAGCTATTTCAATAATATCCTCTTTTGAAGCATCTAAACCAGTCGTCTCTAAATCAAAAACAATGTAATGTTCTAAAACTTTATTTTTAGAATTTGTAAATTTAATAAATTTTTCGTACTCAATTTCCTTTTGACTTTTAAAAGAACTAATTATATCACTAGAAAGTTCTTTGTTAAAATCATATTGTTTTGCAATATCGAACTCAGTTAGAGCTGGCTCTTTTAATGTTTTTAAAAATTTCTTTACTGAATTAAACACAAAGTCATTCCCCCTTTACATTTTAATTATAAAAAATAAGACTTAGTTTGTATACTAAGTCTTAGTAAAAATTAACATTTCAGAAAAATTATTTCTAAAATTTAATTTATTTTTTTAAAAAAGAGTGTATTTTTTTATAAATTAAATGTGATATAATTAATATCAAGATGAATAGAATTTTTAAATTAGATTTTTAAAATACAAAAAATAAAATGAGGAATACTCAATTGCCGTCAAACAAACAGTATTCCTCGACCACGAGGCTAAGCCTCTTATTAAGGATAATATATCCTTGTTTTTCTATACTTATATTTATATTATAAGATAAAACATAGAAAAGCACAAGGTTTTTAAGGTAATTTTAATAGTAAAATTATTACAAAAAATCAAAAAAAAGAGTGTTAGCCTCCAGGCAAAAATGGAGGGATATAAGTGGAAAATATTAATGAAAATAATATAGATGCGTTATTTTTACAAGAATGTAATGCAGAAAAAGCGGAGAATGAAAAAGACAATTATTCAAAATTTAATAGACATGAAATACATGAAATAGAAAAATATATAAATGAAAAGCCTATAGGGATTAAAACAGCTATAGCCAATTCTACAAGTGGAGGAAAAACCTTATTTGTTGCACCAACAGGAGCAGGGAAAAGTTATAGCTTTATAAATACATTAAAGAAATTAAAAACTAAAGCATTGTTTATACTTCCTAATGCTTCAAATGTAGAGCAGGCAATGCAAGAATATCGTATACCAGGGGCATACGATAAAATCCCTGCTAATGAAGCGTTTAAAAATGGTAATTTAATCGTTATGACTTGGGATAAAACTGAACAGCTTATAAACACAGACTTAAGTGAATATATAATTGTAATTGATGAAATACATCAAACTTATACAGATGGTTATAGAGGAAAAGCAATAAAAAATCTAAACAATATAATGTCTAAATGCAAAGGAAGAATAGACATAACAGCAACACCGACAAAACTTGAATTTGAAATATATGACTACATAATAGAGTATACTCAGACCAAAAAAACAGAATACAATGTTAAATTATACAATAACTTTGATAATAAAAATTTTACTGAAATAATTAATATAATAAATAAGTCAAACAATAGTGCAATGCTGATGAATGATATAGCAACCCTTGAGTTTATAAGAGACTCAGTTAATAAAAACGCTGGAGTTGTATATGCAGATGGGAAAGAAGAAAATGAATTGTACAATAGAATAGTTAAAAATTCGAATATGGGAGACTATGAAACACTTTTAAATACAACAACAATTTTGGCTGGTGTAAATATAAATAACAAAGATATTACAGATATAATTATCGCTAATATAAAAGACGTTGGGGCTATAAAGCAATATGTTGCAAGGTTTAGAAACTTAAAAAAAGCAAATATACACATATTTAATAAATACGAGGAAGAATGTAATGTATACAAAATAGAGTGGCTAGTTAATAAAAATATAGAAAAAGCAACAATTTTAAAAGATGCTTATAATAAAGTATCTAAACACATGTTACAGTTTGAAACGATTGGAATAAATGCAACACCAATTCGCATGGACTCAAATGTCTACTACTGTACAAAAGATAATTGTTACAAAGTAGATAAACTATATATAAAAAGTCAAGTTTACAGCAACTATTACAATACAAGAACAGTACAAAGTTTTAAAGTTTTATTAGAAGAATATTTCGAGAATGTTAAAATAACTGATGCTAAAGAAATTGGCACAAATGAAAAAGAGTTAAAAGAATACAAGAAGGTTGCAAAAGAAATTAAAGATGCAACAAGAGAAATTTTAAAAGAACATAAAGAAATTCTAGTAGGCTACAGACAGATTAAAAGCGATTCTAAAAGTTTTTCACTAATGCAGTATCATAATGATATGAAACTGAGTTCAAAAGAGTGCTTAGAGGCTTACAGAGAGTATGACATACATAATTTAGTAAAGAAAAGTAAAAGTAATAGCATGTTAGAACTATATTCTAACTATGTACTAGATAATAAATTTGATTTAGACCTTGCTTGGAAACTAGCGAATACAGCAAATAGAAAGCGTGGAACAATATTTAACAAGATAAATACTTTGATATATAGAGAATTAAAAGAGGAATATCCAGATTTTTTAAATGATGAACTTATTCAAGTTACAGTATTTAATTATATAGATAAATTATTTGGAATTGGAACATCTTACACAGAACTACACTTACAGGAGTTGAGTAACGATTTAAGAATAATTTTAGGGGAAAATTGGGACTTAACAACTAAAAAAATGAGTATCATATTGAATGAAATTTTTATTATAGAAAAGAAAAAATATAGAGGTGTGAACAGTTTAGAAAATATCTTTTTTTATAAAAATACAAATCCTAAACTGTTCACACCTGAAGTTAAACAAATACAACTTAATAATATAAAAAGATATATAACTATAGATGACATAAAAAAAGATTTGGAATTAGATGAAAAAAATAAGAGTTTAGAAAATGCTATAAAACATACAAAAGATAGAATGTTAAACTCTTTAGATGAAGATGAAAAACTGTTGCTACTAAAAGGTTTTATATAAAAACAAATGGAGGAATGAATATGGAATTAAGAATTGAAATCATAGATAAATATGTGGCTGAGGCAAGTTATGAGTTATCAGAACTTTTAATTGATGCTTTTAATAAATATGATGAATTTGTTGAGGCTATAAGAGGTGGAGAAATTCGCATAGTCCCATTTAATTTGGGATTTCAAGCTTTGCTGGAAGAGGATTCTACTTATGATGAGTATGAATTTTATTACGATGATGAGGATGATAAATGTTTTTTTCATATTAAATATAGAAATGTTAAAGATGTTGAACTTTCAAGAGAACTTTTATTGGAACTTATAAAAGTCAATTTGCCAGCAGGGGTAGAATTGATTGCAAATGATTAGAAATTTGAATAAATAGAAAGTCGCAGGATTAGAATTTTTGACCCTGCGTTTTTTTATGTAAGAAAATTCAGTATTTTCAGTTTTGGAAATAATTTCCACTAGCAAAATTTGCTAAAAGGTACTATTATTGTAGTATAAGTATATAATTACGACAAAAAATCGTACATGTGTTCTTGAAAATGTTTTCAAAAGGGGGTATAATATTAAGTAAATGTAATTATTTAATTTTGTTCTTATTATTTATGGGGGGATTGAAATGGATATTGAATACAAAGATTTGAACGAATCTTCTGATTTTAGTGAGTTTGTTAATTTTATGCTTTATATTAAAGAGAATAATAAAGATGATTTTTTGTACATAAAAGGGGTTCTTTATGAATTAGAAAAAGAAGATAGATAATTTATCTATCTTCTTTTTTTGCTACTCAGAATCAAGCGACTTTTTCATTAATTTTATTATATATTCCCTTTTTTCTTGTGTTAGCTTAAAGTATAAATCTGCCATTTCTTCGATTTCTGGGTCAAGGTCTAAACCCACTAATGGGTCTATAAATTTTTTACCTGTTCCTTTTACTAACCAGTCTTTATTGACTTTGTAAACTCTGCAAATATCGTTTATGGCTCTGTCAGTTGGTATTCTATGTCCTTTTTCATATGATGCTATTTGGCTTTGGCTTAGATTTATTTTTTCACCAAAGGATTTTTGAGAAGCTTTTTCAAAACTTCTTATTTCTGCAATTCTTTTGCAAATTTCAGGGATTTTATTGCCTTCATTTATAATTTCTTTCAAAAAACACACACCTCCTTTTGTAATATTATAACATAATCATTATCACAAAGCAATGAAATGCGATTAAAAAAAATTCAATGCTATTATTTAAAGTGCAAAGTAATTAAATATATTGCAAAGTGGTAAAATATGTATTATAATTATCTTAAAGAAACGAAAAGGGAGGACTTAACATGGAGTATAGAGAGCCATACGAACAAAAAGAATTATTGGAATTTATTGAACTAGGTGAGGCTATATTGGAGAAAAGTCCGTTGAAATTTCAACGATTTATGGGACGAATGGAAGGAATAATTAATTGCTTGAATGATGAAGAAAAAGAAACTAAATAAAAAGTGTACTTGGCGGCTACACTAAAAATCTAATTTAAATAAAAAAACGAAAGGAAAAGGTGAAATTATGTATATTGAAAGTGTAGAAGAATTAAAAGAATTAATTGAACTTTTTAGAGTTGTCGAAGCAAAGAATGAAAATGTAGTTGTATTTGGAGAGGTTGAAAGCTTAGACTCTTGTACAGAAGAAAATGCAAAGAAAGCATTAGATATATTAAGCAAACATAATCAAGAAACTGAGAGCAAAAAAGAAAATAAAGATTTTATAGAATTTAAAATATGGACTAATGAAGTTGAAGAACGAGAGGAGATATTTACTGACATTGCTTGTTGTGAGAAATGCGGAAGAGTATTTTCGAACTCTGAGGAACTAACCTCGTTTCCTGTGTTAACAAACTATGATAGGAAGCGAAGTGTTTTTGAACAGTTGGAAACTGTTGCTATATGCCCGAATTGTTTAATGGATATGACTAGAGTATATGAATCACCATTTTAGTTACAAAGACTAGGAACAAAAAGTAACAATGTTAGTCGTCAAGTGCGTTTTTAATAACATTGAATTAGTTAAAATAAGTATCTTAACATATGTAACCAGGAGTAAAACAAATGAAAAAGATTTCAGAAATGAGTATGCTGGAAAAAGCTGATTTTATTAGAAATAGACAAATAGAACTGAAAAAGAAATATCAAAGCAAATCTAAAGGAGAGTTATTTAATATAGCTTGTAGGGAGATAGAAGAAAAAGAAAAGCGTGAAAGGGGTGTTTTGATTGCTAGGTTATAAACTTGTAAGAATTGATGAGTTTTTAAAACTTAAAGAAGAATTAGAAGTAAAAAAAGATGAATTGAAATTTAAAGATGAAGAACTTAAAAAACGTCTTGGAGAACTTTCTGAACAATATTTATCTAAAGCAAGTTTGTATATGAATTTAGGAATGACTAAAATGGAAAATGAATTTTATAATTCAATAATTGAGAAATTATTTGATAAAGATTTTAAGAAAGCTATCAGTATAGTTAATAAAACTAAAAAACTTAGGATAAAGAATAAAAAAGCAACTGAAATATTACTTAGAGTCAATAATGAAGAAAAAATAAAAGAATTTCCTTGTAGGAATAAATAAGGAGAATATCTATGAAAAAAATAGAATTAGATGAAGCAATAAAGATAACACAAAAAGATATAAAAGAGCTAAATGGTTACTCAAAAGAAATAAAAAATTGCAAAAAAGTAAAAGTTACAATTATTAAAAACGACGGAACTAAAGTACCTATTCTTTTTTCTAATAAATTATTATATGACTTTTTGAAGAGTGGTTTTGAAATAAGTTTTAAATCAATGTGTGAAGAAGCTAGTGAAACAGAAAAAGAGTTACTTAGAATAAAAAAGAGAAGTGTTAAAAAATGAATAAAATAAATGTTACGCAAGCATTAGAAAAATTTGATAGTTTATTAGATAAATATAATGACTTACCCGATTATGCCTATACACTTGAATACAGATGTAAATTTTATGAATGGATTAGAATGCTTGAAAGAAAAAAAGAGCTTAAAAATTACAGAATAGTTGAAGTTTTAACAGCTGAAAGAAATAGGGAAAAAGCTCCATTTTGGAACTAAATAAGGATGTGGAGAAATGAGCAGGAAAGGGAAAGTTTTAAAAATCTGTGGTTGGTGCGGAAAAACATTTCTCTCCAGTAATAATGGAAAAATAGCTTATTGTTGTGAGGAGTGCAAGGGAAGAAAAAAGATGATGAAAAGGAGAAAATTGAAAATGGGAAATAATTTTTGGTGGGCTTTAAGTGGTTTTGAAGAAGCGAAAAAAGTTGTTATAGGGGAAAGTATAAAAGATTTAGGAAATGTTATAAATGAAATTGAGAATGAAGTAGAAGAAGTTAAAATTTTAATTATTAAGAAAAATGGTGATGAAAGGTGTATTGATTTTAAGCATGATGGATATATGAAAAAAGTTGTAAATGACATGGTGATTAGAGGTTTTAAAGAAGTAAAAGCAATACATGAAGAAATTTTAGAAGAAATATAAAAAGGGGAGGTCTAAAAATGAATTTTAAAATGATTGCTAATGTGCCGGAAAGTTGGACGGTTCAAAAACAATTTGAAAAGGTGCTAGAAGAAATTTTGGAACTTAAGGAAGCTATTGCACTGGATGATAATAAAAAGATATTAGAAGAAGGATTGGACGTTTTTCAAGCAATTCTCACTTTATTTAAAATAATTGGCATACATAACATAAGGGAAGGACTAAAAGAACATAACAAAAAGCTTAGAAAAAGGAAATGGAAATTAGAAAAAATAAATTAAAGTTAAAAGTATATATTGATAGTATTCACTTTAATTATTAATTATATATGGCAAAAAACTTTATATAAATAGATTTTATTTAAACTTAAAAAAATGAAGTCTTATAACAAAAAAACAATATAAGAATACAGAATATTTTGAATAATATAGAACGCTTGGAAATGCTACAAAATGCCTAACTAGTCCCCAAACCTTAATTTAGGGAATAGTATATTGTTTTTAAATGAAAGGGGGGTAAAATGATTGGTTGAATTAAAAAAAGAGTATATTGACAAAACTATAAAGCTTTTAGATGGAGTTAGAGAACTTAAAGTAAGAAAAGAAGTTTTAAATGATGAAATAGAATTTCTTAAAAAGAATGAAAAGCTTAGTAGTATAAATTTTAATGAGCTTGGGTTTCCGGTACGCTCCGGGAATTATGGCATAGATGACATGATTATAAATTCGCAGGAAAAAATTTATATAAAAGAGACTGAAATTGAAATTATAGATAGTAGAATAGAAATGATTAATATTTACATGAAGAGATTGAGTGAAGAAGAGCAGGAAATTATAAGCCTTAGGCATTTTGATGCAAAAGTAAATTCCTACGGGGAAATTTCTGAATTATTAATGGTTTCTAAAACGGTCATTCAAAGGAAATATACGGATGCTTTGAGGAACATTACATTGATGAAATACGGAGAAGAAGCGAAAAAAGATAGGGAATAAAAAGGACTAAAAAAGGTCAACACAAAACTCTTATTACAGGTTATAATTGTATTGTGGAAAATTAAATATGTTTTCACTTCAAAAGCTTATGAGGAAAGAACTCATGGGCTTTTTTTATTCTCTTTTGAAAGGGGGTATTTTGATTAGGAGTAAAAAGAGCATCAAAGCCTATTAAGCGTACTCAAGAAGTGCTGGATATTCAAGATTATCTAAGATGTAAAAGTTACAGAAACTATGTTATTTTTATGCTAGGGATAACGACAGGATATAGGGCGGGGGATTTAGTTAAGCTAAAAGTTAGAGACGTAAAAGAAGCTTTAAGAAGGCAAGAATTTACCATTATGGAAGGTAAGAAAGCTAATAGTAAAAATATTAGAGAAAAGAACAGGAAACCTCGTACGGTTGAAGTAAGACCCAAAATTGCACAAATATTAAAGAAGTATATAAAAGGTAAACATGACTATGAATATATGTTTATATCAAGGAAAAAAAAATATCCTCATATTGGTGTTGAAGCTGTTAGCAAAGCAATAAAAGAGGCAGGAGAATATTTTGGCTTATATGATATAACAGCACATAGTATGAGGAAAACTTATGCTTATAAAATTTATATTGATAGTGGAAAAGATATTGTTGCAGTCAAAGAATTGTTAGGTCACTCTTCAATAGAAGAAACAAAAGAATATCTAGGTTTAGATAAAGAATTGTATCATCATTACAGTGAGTCATTAGACGACTTTGTAAGGTGATATTTTTTTATTTGTCTGTTTGAATGTCTAAAAATTTGGTGTAGTGATATTCAAGGTATCAAAATCGCTATATAAGAAGTAGGAAAAAAATAAATTGAATGTCTGGTTCTCTAAGAAAATAAGACGTTCAAATGAAGAAATACGAATTATATTTAGATACATTTTAATAATATTCGTATGAAAAAGAGGTGTTTTAATGAAAGAAATAGAGTTAGATGACAAAGAGATTAAACTGATTATTTCAGCATTAGATTTAAAAGTTTCTCGAGACTTAGACAAAGTTTATAATAATGTTCCATATCCTTTCAATGAAAAAGAAAAAATTAGAAGGAATGTAATAACTATGGAATTTTTAGTTGATAAGTTTTTAAGGAAGCTTGATAAGGCAGAGTGTGAGGAAGCAGATAAAGAAGCTTTAGTTGTAGATTGGAATATAGAAGAGCTTAAAGAAGTACTTAAAGAAGCTATTGATGGAGTGCTTACTAATGGCTAGAGAATTTAGTAGAAGCTTTTATAATAGCAAAGCTTGGAAGGAGTGTAGGCAATCAATTATTAAGAAACATCTAGGCTTGTGTGCTGAGTGTGGGAAGTTAGGAGAAGAAGTTCATCATATAAAATATTTAACTCCTGCTAATATACATGATGTTGAGATAGCTTTAAGTGAGGATAATTTGATATTGCTATGCAAAGATTGTCATAGCAAAAAGCATAAGAGTAAGAAAGATATTACTAGAGCAGGATTAAAATTTAATGAAAATGGGGAATTGATTTCGAATTAGAAAAAAGTAGTATATCCCCCCCTAAAAACGACCCTGGGGGCTGATTTCAAATACCGATGTCCCCACATCAATTTTCCTCCGCGTGGAAAAATCAGAATGGGAGGGGGGTTATTTAAAATAATTTACGAACAATTAGAAAAAGAAAAAAAGATAAAACAAGAGGTAAGCAGATTAAAGAAGAACTACAAAGATTTAGAAAAAGAAAAAGTTAAGATTTTAGATGGGTTAGTAAATGAAGCGGCTTTCTTGAAAATATCTTTAGAAGAGACCAGGGAAATTTTGATAAGAGAAGGTTTGACAGAAATTTTTAAGCAAGGTAAGCAGGAGTTTGAAAGGGAGAGGCTTCAAGTTAAGATATATTTAAATTTTATGAAACTTTACTCTAGTGTTATGAAGCAACTAATTGATATTATTCCAAGTGATATAAAACAGGAGGAAGAGGATGAACTTATTGAGTTTATAAAAAAAGGTAGACTTAATAAATGACCTATATTGAAGAGTATTATCAAAAAATATTAAGTGGAGAAATAGTTGCTTGTAGCAGGATTAAGCAAGTATATAAAAAGCTTGTTCACGACTTATATAATCCAAAGGATGGCTGGGTTTTTAATGAAGAGCTTGCGAATAGACCTATTGAGTTTATAGAGGCATTTTGTAAGCAAGCACAAGGCAAATTAGGTGAGCCTTTAAAACTTGAGTTGTTTCAGAAAGCCAAGCATCAAGCTGTTTTCGGCTTTGTTGATAAAGAAACACGATTTAGAAAATATCAAGAAGTGTTAGATATTCGAGGTCGTAAAAATGGCAAGACTACAGAATTGGCAGCAGATGAATTATTTATGTTAATTGCAGACAATGAAGGTTCTCCAGAGGTTTATAATATTGCAACTAAATACGAACAGGCACAAAAAGGGTTTAAAGAGTGTTACAAAATGGTACAGCAATCTAAAATTTTATCTAAGCATATTAAAAAAAGAAAATCAGACCTCTATTTTCATGCTAACTATGGTTTTTTGCAGGCACTTGCTAGTAATAGTAATGGGCTTGATGGATTAAACTCACATATGGTAACCATAGATGAATTAGCAGCTATAAAAAATAGAGATATTTACGACTTAATGAAACAGTCTATGGGTGCAAGAAATCAGCCCCTTTTAAATTGCATTACTACAAATGGTTTTGTTAGAGAAGGTATTTTTGATGCGCAATATGAGTATGCTTGCAATGTCTTAGATGGAAAAATAAAAGATGATAGGTTTATAGCTTTTATCTATGAGCTAGATGATAAAGATGAATGGGACAGAGAAGAATGCTGGATGAAAGCCAATCCAGGTTTAGGTACTATAAAAAAACTTGATTTTTTAAGAAATTGTGTTAAAAAAGCCAAAACAGACCCAAGTTTTAAACCTACCGTTATGGTAAAAGATTTTAATATGAAAGAAAATTCTGCTACTGCTTGGTTAAGATGGGATGAGTTAAATAATGAAACTAAATTTAATGTAAATGAAATGGAATTTAGATATGGCATAGGTTGTTTTGACTTAGCTGAAACTACAGACCTAGCATCTGCTAAAGTTTTATTAAAGAAAAGATATGATGATAATATCTATATACTTTCTATGTATTGGGTTCCATCTGAGCGATTAAAACAAAAAACTGATGAAGATAAAATCCCGTATGATTTATGGGAAAAACAAGGTTTACTAAGGGTATGTGAGGGAAATAAAATAAACCCATATGACATCTTACAGTGGTTTAGAGAAATCAAAGAAGAGTATGACATTTATATTTCATGGATTGGGTTTGACCCTTGGCATGTTGACTCTAGTTTGCTTTTAGCTTATGAGAATGAGTTCGGAAAGGATTCTATGATTAAGGTTAGGCAAGGGGTTTATACTTTATCCGCGCCTATGAAGGAACTACGGGCCGATTTAAAAGCTAACAAAGTTATTTATAATAATAACTCTATTGATAAATGGTGTCTTAGTAATACAGAAATAAAAACAGATATAAATGGGAATATACAGCCAATAAAAGGTATGGACAGAAGACGACGCATTGATGGAGCTGTCTCTTTAATTATAGGCTATGTTGTTCTGAAAGAAAAAATGGCAGAATATGAAAACATGATTTAGGTGAGGGGGTGAAAAATGAATATATTTAAATCTAAGAAGAAAAATAAAGAAGCTCCTGGAAGAGTTGTGATTGAACTTATTTCAGATTCTGGAAATGGATTTTATAGTTGGCATGGTAATTTGTATAAAAGTGATATTGTAAGAAGTATTATACGACCAAAAGCTAAAGCAGTTGGTAAAATGACAGCTAAACATATTAGAAGTAATGAGACTGAATTTAAGACTAATCCGGAAATTCATATTAAATTTTTACTTGAAAATCCAAACCCATTTATGAGTGGTCAAATGCTTCAAGAAAAAATGGTTACTCAATTGGAACTTAATGGTAATGCTTTTGCTGTGATTATTAAAGATGATTATAATATACCAGTTCAAATTTATCCTCTTAATGCTTTAAATGTTGAAGCTGTTTATGAGAATGAAGTTTTATTTTTGAAGTTTTTACTTAGAAATGGGAAAGTAGTTTCTTATCCGTATTCGGATATAATTCATTTAAGAAAAGATTTTAATGAAAATGATTTGTTTGGAACATCTCCAGCCAAAGTACTTGAGCCGCTTATGGAAGTTGTAAGCACAACAGACCAAGGAGTTGTAAAAGCTATTAAAAATAGTAACACAATCAAATGGTTATTAAAATTTAAAACAACACTTAGACCCGACGACATAAAGAAAGAGGTCAAGGAATTTGAAAAAAATTATTTGCAAATAGACTCAGACGCAGGCGGAGCTGCTGCAACTGATTCGAAATATGATGCTGAACAGGTCAAAGCTGAGAGTTATGTTCCTAATGCTGCACAAATGGATAAAGCGATACAGAGATTATATTCGTTTTTTAATACTAATGAGAAAATAGTCCAAAGCAAATATAGCGAAGACGAATGGAATGCTTATTATGAATCTGAGATTGAACCAACTGGATTACAATTATCCGATCAGTACACAGAAAAACTTTTTACTAGAAAAGCTCGAAGTTTTGGAAATGAGATAATTTTTGAAGCTTCTAATTTACAGTATGCAAGTATGTCTACTAAATTGAATTTGGTTCAAATGGTTGATAGAGGTTCACTTACTCCGAATGAGTGGCGTAAAATAATGAACCTTTCGCCGATAGAAAATGGCGATAAACCTGTTCGTCGATTAGATACTGCTGTTGTGGAAGGAGGTGAGTAAAATAAATGGCTAATGACAATTTAAATGAGTTTTTAAAAATCAAAAACTCAACAGAAACAAGTTCAAGCCTCTATTTCTATGGAGATATTGTTTGTGATGAGTGGGACGCTTGGACAGAAGAAGACCAGTACCCACTTTCTATTAAAAACTTTTTAACAACTGAACAAGGAAAAGATTTAAATATCTATATAAACAGTGGTGGAGGGTCTGTATTTGCAGGCATGGCAATATACAATATGCTAAAAAGGCATGAAGGATTTAAAACTGTTTATGTAGATGGCGTAGCTGCAAGTATTGCTAGTGTCATAGCTTTAGCGGGTGACAAAGTTGTAATTCCTGCTAATGCCTATTTTATGATTCATAAGCCTTGGGTAGGACTAATGGGGGCTTATAATTCAGATAAATTAATTAAGGCATCAGAGGATTTAAACAGGATAGAAGAAGGTATTTTAAATGTGTATAAAGACAATTTGAGAGAAGGAATTGACATTGAAGAAATAAAAGAAAAGCTAAGAGAAGAAACTTGGTTCACTGGTAAAGAAGCATCAAATTATTTTAATTTTGAAGTTGATGAGAAAAAAGAGGTTGCTGCTTGCGTGAGCGATTGTTTCACTAAGTATAATAAAATACCTCATGTCTTAAAAAATAAAGTAGATAAGACTAGTAATGAAAAAGAAAGTAATAATAAAAAAAGAGTTCAGATGAAACTGAACTTATTAAAATTAGGGGGTTTAAATGACTAGAGAAGAGTATTTTAAGAAAAGACAAGAAATGATAGACGAGGCACAAAAGTTACTTGATGATGAAGTTGGGGAGGAAGGAGCAGGAGAAGAAAAAACGGAAGAAGCTGAAAAAATAGCCAATAAAATAAAAGTTTTAGACGAGGAATATGAAAGAAATGTAAAAGCTAGGGCGAATTTAAAAGCATTGCAGGACAATGTCAAAATCGACCCTACTATTTTTAATTTAACTAATAACAAAGGCAAAATAGAAGGTATAGAAGACACAACTGTTAAGGATAAACAAGAACAATATAAAAATGCTTGGGCTAAAGATATGTTAGGAAAGCCGTTAAATTCAGAAGAGCAGGAGGTCTTTAATAGTATTAACTCAGAATATAGAGCGGAAGTTCAAATAAGCGAAAATAATACTATTTTAATTCCTAAAACTGTGACTTCTGGTATATGGAAAGAAATCGGTGACATGTATCCTTTATTCGGAGATGCTTCTCCAACTTTTGTAGCAGGCGATTTGACAATTATAACAGAAGAAGACAGTGGCGATGATGCTGCGTGGTATGATGAAGAAACAGAAGTTAAAGAGGATGGTTATAAGCTAAAGGAAATAACTTTAAGAGGCTGCGAACTTGCAAAGGATATAACTGTATCATGGAAATTGAAAAAAATGAGTATTGATGAATTTGTTCCATATATAACTAGTCTTTTAGCTGAAAAAATGGGGGCAGCATTAGCGAAAGCCATTGTGGATGGAAAAGGAAAACCAGGGGAAAGTGATTCTTTTAAACCCCAACCACTTGGAATAAAGACTTCTTTAAGTAAGGAAGCTAGCAAGGCGCAAATAATAGAATATGATGACAAGATAGATTATACAGATATAACAAAATTGATGGCTGTTTTGAAAAAATGGAGTAATGGAGCTTGTATTTATGCTAATAGTACAACAATATGGACGCAATTAGCGGAAATATTAGACACAACAGGAAAACCGATTTTTATCCCTGATGCTGTAAATAGTGATGGAGTTGGAAGAATGTTTGGTCGAGCTGTCAAAATGGATGATAGCATGGTAGATGGCGAGATTCTTGCTGGAAATATAGCAAAGGGTTACGCGATAAATATAAATGAGAATGTAACTTTATATACAGATGAGCATGTGAAAAGTAGAAAGACAGATTATTTAACTTATTCATTGGTCGATGGTAATGTTATAAGTAATAAAGCTTTTGGTATGATAGTAAAAAAAACTAGTGCGGTTACAAAGTAGGTGTTTCAAATGGTTGTTTCAGTGGAGGAAATAAAAGAGTATTTGAGATTAGAAGCAGATTATGAAGAAGATGATAATCTGCTTTTATCTTTTTTGAAAGCAGCGGAGGAAGACTTGGAAAACCGAACAGGAAAAGTTTTTAATGAAAATAATAAATCTGAGCTTGTTAATTTGTATATAAAAATGTATGTTGCAGAGCAGTATGAAAAAAGAGGGGCAACAGAAAGTAATAGCGAAAAAGTTAGGTTTGTTTTAGAAAATATAATATCTCAAATTTCTATATGTAGTAGGTACTAAGATGGATATTGGAAAATTAACTCAAAGAATAGAAATACAAATTTATGGAGAAATTGAAAATGATATAGGAGAAATTACAAAAGGATGGTCTACGTATAAAAAAATTTGGGCTAACAAATCTTTGCTTAGAAACAGTAATAATTATGTACTAGACAAAGAAAATATCGAGTATTCTTATAGATTTAAAATACGATACAGAACTGATATAACAGAAGACATGAGAATAGTTTGTAATGATGTTATTTATGATATAAAGCATGTAAACAGTATAAAAGAGTTAAATAAATATGAAACAAATATTGATTGTATTCTCTATAAAGAAGGTGTTTACAATGAGTAGTACAGATTTTAATACAAATGGTTTAGATGATTATACTAATAAATTATTTAACCGCATCGTAAAAGAGTACCCTAAAAAAGCTGAAAAACTTATGAATACTAGTCTAGGTAAATGTAAAGGAGAAGCTATTGCAAGAACTCCAAAATCAGATAAAAAACCTAAGAAGTATAAAAGAGCTAAGCATATGAAGGATAATTGGAAAACTAAAGTTCAGTCTAAAAATGGGAATTGCACAGGTGTTTTAAAAAATGATTCTCCGCATGCACATTTAATAGAAAATGGTTGGGTAACAAAAAATGGAGGATATGTTGAAGGGAAGCATATGTTGCAACAGACGATGGAGCATCAGAGAGCGAAAATTGATAAAAGAATAGAGAAAATGGTTGATGAAACCTTTAATCTTTAGAAGGGGGTAAGAGTGTTAAAAATTGTTTCTGTAAAAAAAGCTATAGTTGAAAAGCTTAAGTCTTTAAATATAAAAATAGTCGCAAATGAAATAAGAAGTGGGTTTGAAAAACCTGCTTTTTTTATTCAAATTATTCCCATCGAAATGGCTAGCGACCCAAGCTTTTTAAATAGTACATTACTTGTTAATATACATTATTTTTCTAAAGAAAAGACAGAACTGGAAAATTTAAAAATGATTGATAAATTAAATGTATTATTCCAAGATTGTGTTTTAGAAATTGATGGGGGCGAACTGACTATAGAAGAAAAAAGCGTAGAAATATATGAGAATGTTTTACAATACAAATTTAATTTGCAAGTAGTCGAAATTATAGAAGAAGACGAAAGCAAATACGAGCTTATGAAAGAGCTTGAAATGAATATTTAGAAGGAGGTTTTAGTTTGGGATTACCAAGTGCAATAATTGAGTTCCAAAGACGTTCAAAGACTGTTAAATTTAGAAGCCAAAAAGGTATTGTCGCTTTAATACTTAAAGACGCAGCAGCGACAAAAAAAACTTATTCTATTGATTTTTTAACAGATATAAATGAGGATGAATTTACAAAAGAAAATTATGACTATATAAGATTAGTATTTTTAGGCAAACCTAGCAAGGTTATCATTGAAGTTATTAATGATTCAGCTGACTCTAAAAGGACTTTAGATGATGCATTGAAAGCTTTAAAGACTAATAAATTCAACTATTTAGCAGTTCCCTGGATAAGTGAAGAAGCTGACAAAACTAAAGTAGTGAACTGGATAAAGGCAGCTAGAAGGGAAAAAGAAATATACAAAGCTGTTTTACCGAATGTTGCTGATGCTAATGAGAAAGCAATTATAAACTTTTCGACAACAGGTATAAAAGTTGGAGAAAAAGCCTATACAACAGCGGAATACACAACTAGGATTGCGGGCATCTTAGCAGGTATATCACTTTCAGAAAGTTGTACGTATTTTGTTCTAGATGAAGTAACAGAGATAGAACCAGCTGAAAACCCAGACGAAGCTGTAGAAGAAGGTAAATTGATTTTAATAAATAATAATGGAATAAGGATAGCTAGGGGCATAAATTCTTTAGTTACTTTAAGTAAAGAGGATATAGAAGACTTGAAGAAAATAAAAATAGTTGAAGCTATTGATATGATACAGGATGATATTCTCCAAACTTGGAATGAAAATTATGTTGGGAAAGTGACTAACAAATATGATAATAAAATATTATTTTTATCTGCTGTAAATAATTATTTTAAAGAGTTGCAGCGTGATGAAGTGCTTGATAATAGTCAAGAAGCTTATGCGCAGATAGATATGGAAGCACATAAAAAATATCTAAAAGAAAAAGGAATTGATTATAGTGAAATGACTGAACAACAAATAAAAGAAGCTAATACGGGTTCTTATGTTTTTATGGAAGGAAACATTACTGTTACTGACGCCATGGAGGACTTGAAATTTAAAATATATATGTAAGAAGGTGAGTAGATGAGCAAAGAAAATATCATAGGAAGTAGTCAAATTTCAGGCACATGGGGAAAGCTTTGGTGGGATGGTGCTTTAATTGCTGAGGTACTTAGTTTTGAAGCTAAGGTTACAGCAAATAGAGAAGAGATTCAGTTTGGAATGAGTAAAGATTCTAAAATAACATCACTGAGCGGTGAAGGAACTATAAAGCTTGGAAAAGTATATTCAAGAGGAAAAAAGAAATTATTAGAAGCCTGGAAAAAAGGAGAAGACCCACGAAGCACACTTACAAGCAAGATAAAAGACCCTGGCACGCCTGGAAAACAAGCTGAAACAGTTACAATTAACAATGTTTGGTTTAACGAACTGGCTTTAGCACAATTTGAAAAAGGCGGAAAAATTGAGGAAGAACTGAGCTTTGGATTTACTCCGAATGATTCTGATATGATGGACGAAATAGAGGAAATTTAAGGATAGTTTTTACTATCCTTTTTTATATAAAATAGGAGGATTTTAAAATGGAAAATAAAAAAGAAATGATAACAATAGAGGATATTTTAAAAAGAAAAGAATATTTTGCAAAAAAAAGCGAAGAAACTAAGCAATTATATATTCCTTCGCTTGGTGGAAATATAGAGATTGCAAAGCCAGATAGAATGCTGTGTCTCGATGCTGTAGAAATGGAAGACCCAATCGAAAGCGACAAATATTTCGTTTATGAAATTGTTAAAAAGCCGAATTTGAAAAGTGGAAAATTACATGCTGAATTTGGGTGTGAGGACAATCCTCTTGACATCGTCGATGTACTATTTGAAACTGGGGAAATTACTGATATTGTTAAAATCGCTACGAAATTCGCAGGTTTTGGCATTGTAGAGGAAATAGAAGACTTAAAAAACTAATTAAAAGCGATGTGGAAATGCAAATGATTAGTCATTACCTAGAAAAAGGTGTTGATTTAGATAAATTAACAAATTTAAATATAATGGAAAGAAATTTTCATATCGCTTGCATGTTATATGAAGAAGAAGAAAAAATAAAACTTATTTCTGAGTTAATAGGTGCTATGTTTGGAGGTGTAAAAAATGGCTAGAAGACATATAAGCGCAGTTATATCTCTAAAAGACAACATGAGTGCGACTATGAGGGGGATTCGAAGAGAGCAAAAACAATTTCAAAACGAGGTTAGGCGGACACGTAACGAGATGCGTTCAGCGAGTAGAGAACGTATGCGTATAAGGATGGACGCAACTCCTGCACACCGAACTATACAGAATTTAAGACAAAGACTTGCGCCTCTTCGAACTAAGATTGTGCAAGCTGTTGTCATAAAAGATTTAGCAAGTGAAAAAATAGAAAGAATAAAATCAAATGTAAAAACTTTTGGAAAATTTATTGCAAGACCAGCTATAAAATTAAAAGACGAAACAAAAGGAATGATTGATAAAATAAAAAATAGACTTACCAGTTTATCGACTATTGTTCCAGTTGGTGCTGCAATAGGTGCTGCGGGCATGGCTGTTAAAAGCGGTATGGAACTAGAGCAACAACAGATAAGTATGCGACATTTCATGGGAGTTGGAAACAAAGGAAAATCTAGTAAAGAGCTTGACGGGATGAGTGCGAGTTATCTAAAAGATTTAAGAAGTAATGCTAATGCAACCCCATTCGAAACTGGAGAAGTCATATCAGCGGGGACTCGTTCTTTGCAAATAGCAGGCGGGAATACAAAAGATGCTATGCAAATGGTTAAACTAGCAGAGGACATGGCAGCACTGAATCCAGGTAAGACTGTTGGGGATGCTATGGAGGCACTTGCGGACATGAATATTGGAGAAATGGCAAGACTTACAGAGTTTGGAGTTAAAGCAAGCAGTACAGACGACCCAAAAGCAGTGCAAAAGAAGCTTGAAACAATGTTCAATGGTGGAGCCAACAAGCTTGCTGAAAGTGGTTCGGGACTACTTTCTACCATAATGGGGAAATTAAAATCTAATATTGCAGATATTGGGCTTGGTATGTTAGAACCTTTAAAACCTGTTATGACTGGCTTAATTGGCTTTATAGACCAAGCTAGCCCTAAAATACTAGAAGTAGGTACAAAAATAACAGCCGGAATAGGTATGGCGATTGGGTGGATACAGCAACAAATGCCAACCTTAGCTCCGATTTTTCAAACAGCTTTTGGAGCTGTATCCTCTATTGTATCAACCGTTGCCCCGATAATCGGTCAAGTCATAGGAGCTTTAAGCCCTATTTTTATGGGATTGCTTTCTGTTGCTTCGTCTGTATTGTCGGGAATTGCTTCCGCTGTCAAAACTGTAGCTCCTATTGTAAGTTCTTTGATTTCTAAATTAGCACCAATTTTCAAAAATGTTGGGGATACCTTAAAATCTATGGGTAAAATTTTTAAAAATGTTTTTGATAGTGTTATGAAAATAGTTAAAAAAGCGTCTGATTATATAAAACCATTAGTCGATGGAATAACAGGAGCGGCAAAAGGCATAAGCGATGGTGTTAGTTGGGTCGCTGGAAAGTTGGCT
Organism: Clostridioides sp. ZZV15-6598; assembly: GCF_020657705.1. Taxonomy (NCBI): domain Bacteria; kingdom Bacillati; phylum Bacillota; class Clostridia; order Peptostreptococcales; family Peptostreptococcaceae; genus Clostridioides; species Clostridioides sp. ZZV15-6598. Next base: position 24,164 of record NZ_JAGWCS010000037.1, read on the forward strand.
GGAAATGCAACTGGAACGAAATATTGGTCGGGCGGACTTTCTGTCGTAGGCGAACATGGACCTGAACTTGTATCTATGCCACGTGGTAGTAAAGTTTTTACAAATGCAGAAAGTAAATCTATGATTAATAAAAGTATTCCTAACTTGCGACAAACACAAGGAGAAAGTGCAAGTTATAATATAACAATTCCCAAAATTGCTGAAACAATAGTGATAAGAGAAGATGCTGACATTGAAAGAATAACATCAAGTTTAATAAAAAAAATACAAATGGCGAAAATGGGCGGTGTTGTTTAATGGAAATGTGGCTTAGACAGGCAAATGATGCTTTTAGATTCCCAATACTTCCAACCTCTTTTGAAATAAGCGGAAATATAAATACAAGTACAACAAATGTGCTAAAACTTGGTGAAGTAGTTGTTTGTGGTGGTATGGGACTTAGAACAACAGAGATAAGCAGTTTTTTTCCAAGCAAACAATATCATTTTTGCAATTATAAAGATTTTCCGCAACCATATGATTGTGTAAATAAAATAAAAAATTGGATGGAGCAGGGGTTAATTTTAAGATATATAATAACTGAAACTGATGTTAATATGGAGGTCATTATTGAAAATTTTAAACATGGTAAACAAGATGGAACAAATGATGTTTACTTTACACTAAGCTTAAAAGAGTATAAAAGAATACAGATACCTAGTGTAAATTCCTCAGATGGAAAAATAGAAGCGGTAAAAAATGTACCAATTACAAAAGGCTTTGAAACTGGTAAACAAAAGACACATAAAGTAGGTAAAGGTGATAGTCTTTGGTCGCTTGCAAAAAAATATTATGGAAATGGGGATTTATGGAAGAAGATTTATGATGCTAATAAAAAATTAATTAAAAATCCAGATACTATAAAAGATGGTTGGGTTTTAATAATCCCATAAATGAGGTGATTTATAATCAATAACATAAAATTACAAGTACACATAAAGGACGGAGCTATATATAACATAACAGATATAGTCGAGAAAGTAACTTGGAGTGGTGATTATAAGTCTCCGTCAAGAACTTTAGAATTTTCTATAGTTCAATCAGCAAATGATATTAATTTTAAGCAAATAGATATTCCAGTAGCAAGTACAGTTTGTTTCTATGTTGATGATAAAGAACTTTTTAGAGGAATAATAATTAACAGGTCTAAAGACTCTAGTAATAATAGCATCAGCTTCACATCAAAAGACATGGGATTTTTATTAACACAAAGTGAAGTATCATACAACTTTAAAGATAAATTGGTTGAAGATATAGCAAAACAAATATTTAATGACAATAAACTTGCGGTTGGAAACATACCTAAAACTAATGTTAAATACACTAAGATGTTTATTAGTGTAACTGGCTATGATACTATAATGAGTGCATATACAGAAGCTAGTAAAACAACTAAAAAAAAATATATGATAGAGTCTAATGTAGATAAATTTAATATCATTGAAAAAGGAACTGTTACATTAAATGTTATGTTTGAAGAAGGTTCTAATCTTATAAATACAAGCTTCTCAGAAAGTATGGAGAATGTAAAAAATAAGGTATTAGTTGTAGACCAGTATGGTAATAAGATAAGCGAAAAGGTCAATGATGAGATTTTTAAGGATGTCGGAGTAATAATGCAAAAGGTTATACAGCAACAAGAAAATAGTACTGTAGATATTGAAAGTGAATTTAAAGGGATAGAACAGACTTGTAATCTTAAAGGTTATGGTGATGTAAGTTGTATAACTGGTAGAGGTGTAAAAGTAAAGGATTCTTATACTGGTTTAGTTGGATTATTTTATATAGACACAGATAAACATAACTGGGACAGTTCTGGAAACTATGAAATTGACCTTGATTTAAACTTTCAAAATATTATGGATGAGAAGATGGCGGGTCAAGACGAACAAAAAGAAGAAAGTTCAGATTTTAGTAGTGGTGAAGGTACTCTAAATGGTAAAGAAGTAAAAGCAGAATTTACAGCATATTACCCGTCAAACAATCCTATGGAAGGTGGGCTATATCAAAAAATGGATGGTAAAAAACTTGTGCCATCTAATAATACTTGTGCTGCACCTGAGGTGCTTAAATTTAAGACAAAAATTCAAGTAAAAGGAACTGGAACAAACATAGATGGAAAAACTTATACAGTCACAGATAGAGGTGGAGTTATAAAGGTTATAAATGGAGTATATAAAATAGATATACTAATGTCCAGCAAAAAAGAATGTTATAACTTTGGAAGAAGAAAAGGAACTATAATCATAGGTGATGGAACTGGATATACAAATGTTACAGGGAAAGCGGGTACGGTAATAGCAGAAGCAAAAAAACATTTAGGTAAGCCTTATAAATGGGGTGGAAATGGACCTAGTAATTTTGACTGCTCAGGTTTGATGGTATATTGTTTCAAAAAAATTAATGTTAATTTGCCAAGAACTTCAAGACAACAAGCAACAAAAGGTAAAAAAATAGAAAAAAATAATTTACAAGCAGGAGACTTGGTGTTCTTCCATAATCCTATTAGCCACGTTGGGCTATATATAGGCAATGGAGAGTTTATAGAAGCACCTACAACAGGAAAAAATGTTAGAGTAAGTAAATTAAGTAGTAGAAAAGATTTTAATACAGCTAGGAGAGTATTGTAAAAAGAGGTGATAGAGTGGCTAATCCAATAAATGAATTTATAGGAATAATGAGAGAAGAAGGGAAACATTACAATGAACCTTCTTTTTTTATTGGAGAAATAACAAGTAAGTTGCCAGATTTAAAAGTATCTCTAAACAACATGATTTTAGATAAAGAAAACTTACTTATAGATAGTTGGATACTTGATAGAGCAACAAAGAGCTTTATAACAAAACAATCTGATAATCATACTCATGAGTTGAAGGAAGCACTTACAAGTCAATTAGACATAAATGATACAGTAATCATGTTTAAAGTAGGAGAGAGATTTGCAATAGTAAGTAAGTTGGTGAATATATAATGTCTAATATATTTCCTTTTATAGGAGTACCAGCAGACTACGAAACACCCAAAACAAAAGAATTGGATTTATTTAGAGAAGTGGCTTGGAACTTTGAAAAAGATGAACCTATTTTAGAAAATGGAGATTTTAAGGTTATTGAGGGAAATGAAGCAATAAAGGTTTGGGTGTACAAATGTATTAAAACTAATAGATACGAGCATGAGGTGCATTCGTGGGATTATGGAACAGAGCTTTCAGAACTTATAGGGCAGAAATACAGTAAAGGACTTACAGAAAGTGAAGCTAGTAGATATATAAAAGAGGCTTTATTAGTTAATCCATATATATTAGATGTCAACATTAGCAATACAAAATTTATAGATGATTTATTAAGTGTGGATATAGTCATAAACACAACTTATGGGGAGGTGGAAGTTAATGTATAGTAGTCAAACTTATGATGTTGTGAAAAATAGGACCTTATCTAATATAAATTTAAATGTTTATAAAGGAGAGGGTTCTTTTTTAAGTGATATGGTATCTCCTATTAATTCAGAGCTTGCAAAATTCTATATAGAACTTTCATATATCCATAAAAAAGTTTTTGTAGAAGATAACTTCGATGATTTTTTAGATAAGCGAGTAAACGAGTTTGGAGTATATAGAAAGTTAGGAACAGAAGCTACAGGAGAAGTAACATTCGAGGGGAAACTTGGAACAGTTGTTCAAAACGGAACTATTATATCTTACAACGAGCTATTATTCGTAGTAATTAAAGATATAGTAATTAGTTCGGAAATCGAACAAAATACAAGCCCCATACAGGCTTTAGAAATTGGAATTAGATATAATATACCTGCAAATACAGAATTTAAGTTACAAGACGAAATAAACGGTATAACGAAAATTTACAATGATGTTGCTTTTCGAGGTGGGACAGAAATAGAAACAGACGAAGAATTAAAAGAAAGATTCTATAAAATACAAAAAAATCAAGCAACAAGTGGAAATAAGGCACATTATGAAGCGTGGGCTTTAGAAGTTGAAGGAGTATATAACGCTAAAATCTATCCAAGATGGGATGGTCCAGGAACTGTAAAAGTTTTAATCTTTGGAGAAAATAATCAAGCTGTTGACACAGAAGTAATTGAAAGATGCAAAGAACATATTGAAGAAGAAATGCCAATAGGTCCTGCGTTAACCGTTTTAACTCCAAGCGTTTTAGATATAAGTATAAGTGCAACTATAAAGCTAGAAGCAGGATATACAATAGATTTTGTAAAAGAAAGCTTCTTGGAGAGTATTAATAGTTACTTAATAAATGTTAATAAAGAAATAATTTACACTAAAGTAAGTGCAATACTTGCAAGTACAGAAGGTCTACATGACTTTAACAATTTACTATTAAATAATAAAACTGAAAATATAGTATTTGAAGAGGACAAAGTGCCAAGTGTTACGACCCTAGAATTTAGTGAGGTGATTTAATTGAAATTAATTGATAAACTACCTTCTTTTTACAACAATGATATTACTAGAAAAATACAAGATGCTTACGACATAGAACTAGAAACACTTAGAGAAACTTATGACGATACTTTTGACCAGTTTTTTGTAGATACTGCCACTTGGGGCTTAGATTATTGGGAAAATATTTTATCTATTAAAAATAGATATGATTTAAGTATAGAAGACAGAAGAAGTAATATAAAAGCGAAAATGCGTGGCAAGGGTACAACTACTATAGAAGTTATAAAAGCTATATCAGAAGCTTATACAAAGACCAATGTTGATGTAGAAGTATTTAGTAATCTATTTAGTTTTACACTTAGTTTTATAACAAATAATTGTAGTTACAACACTATTTTAGAGTTAGATAAGAAAATAGAAGAAATAAAACCATGTCATTTAGAGCATAAATTTGAAATGATTTTATTTAATCAAAATGACATGTTTGCAGGTTCTACAACGAATACAGGTGAAACAGTTACTATATATCCTTACAGCCCAACTGATATAACTTCTTTTGGAGAATTGACTATAACTACAGGCAATGACAGAAGTATGGAAAAAGTAACTTTATACCCTAGACAGGAGGTGATATAGTTGGCAGAACAAAAATATTATACACTTTTAACTAAGATTGGTAAGGCATCTATTGCAAATGCTACAGCACTTGGTAATAAAGTAGATTTAGTAAAATTACAACTTGGTGATGGAGCAGGAGCAGAATATAATCCAACAGAGGAACAAACATCTCTTAAAAAGGTTGTTTGGGAAGGTTCTGTAAATAATGTAAAGATAGACGCAGAAAATCCAAACTGGATAGTAATAGAAACTGTAATACCAGGTAGTGTAGGTGGGTTTATGATAAGAGAAGTAGGAATATTTGATTCATTAAATCAATTAATTGCAGTATCTAAATATCCTGAAACATATAAACCAACTGCTGACAGTGGAAGTGTAAAAGACTTAGTTATAAAAATTATTTTGGTTGTCTCTAATACTTCGAGTGTAAATTTGAAAGTAGACCCAACAGTTATACTAGCCACACTTAAAGATATACAAGAATTAGACACTAAAATTGATACAACCAAAACAGAATTAACAAGCAACATAGAAACTGCTAAAACAGAGTTAAACACTAGAATTGACACAGAAAATGAGAAACAGAATATTAAAATTGATAATATCGTTGCAAATGGCGTGAATGTATCTCATACACACATCATAGAAGTGGCTGATTGGGTTTTAAATAATGAAACTAATATGTATGAAGTAACTGTAAATCATCCTTTGTTGACTAAAAGAATATTAATAGCTTTATATGATGAAATTGGAGAAGCACTTACACCAAACGCTAGAGCTATTGATGATAATAGCATTATTGTTAGAAATGAAGAAAATATTAAAATGTATGTGTATTTAATAAACGGAAATGCTCAGACAAGTTTAATTAATGCGACTGTGGATGATAACAGAGTGTCTGAAATGACTACTTATTCATCTAAAAAGATTGAGGATATGTTGGTTAATATAGAAGAAAAAGTAAATGGAAATTTATCTAATATTGCAACGAGTGTAAATGAGTTGATAACTTATTGTTAGAAAGGAGAGTGATAAAATGCAAACAGAATGGAATTTTAAAGATGCTGAAATTGAGCAAAATGTTACATTGAAACCTGGTAGATATAAATTTGAATGTTGGGGTGCTAGAGGTGGTGCATTGGGGACTCCTTATGAAAGTGGGTTTTATTATGGTTGGGGTGGTTATTGTAGTGGTGAAATAACATTAAAAAAAGAAACCATTTTGTATCTCTATGTTGGAAAAGATGGTAAAAAAGGTTATAACTTTAATGGTGCTGGATATGGTAATGGTGCAAGTGGTGGTGGAGCTACAGACATAAGACTTGTTGGTGGTACTTGGGATAATGAACTAGGTTTATTGTCTCGTATAATTGTCGCAGGTGGCGGCGGTGGAACTAGAGATACTTATAGAGGTGGTAATGGTGGTGGTTTTAAAGGTATGCCTGGTAGAGGTTTTAATAGTGAACCTTATCATGGTGGTACACAATTCGAGGGTGGTAGAGGTACTGTTGATGACGGTTCTTGCGATGGTTCGTTTGGCAAAGGCGCTACTTCTAAAAACCCATCTATGTATAGTGGTGGTGGAGGTGGTTGGTTTGGTGGTGCTTGTTCTAATTCTATGTATAGTGGTGCTGGTGGCGGAAGTGGTTATGTATTAACTAAAGATAGTTATAAGCCACCTGGATATACACCAACTTATGAGTATTATTTTGATAATGTAGTTATGACAACTGGTGGAAATACTACTGTTGTAGGTAATTACTCAGATGGTCGTGCTAAAATAACATTACTTCAAGCATTGCCATTTTTAACTGTATCTTCCTATAACTCAACACAAGCAACATTTAAAGTTGACCACACAGACCCTACACTATTAACTAAAATAGAATACTTTATAGATGATATATTAAAAGAAACTATCACAACAGATTTAACAACAGAGAAAACAATTAACTACACATTAGAAGATAATGCACTACACACACTTAAAATAGTTGTTACAGATAGTGCCAATGTTACAGTAGAAAAAGTATTAAGTATAAGTAAGAATATAATGCCACTGCCAGAAAATGTAAATTTAAATGATATATCAACAAAACTGACAGAAGTTAATGCAGGCTTTAAGAATGGTAAAACAAGTATCATAAACACTTTAGCATTAAAGAATATAGATTCATCTTTAAATAATACACTATTAGAATTATCAGAGAAAATAAAGGAATCATTTGATAGTGGAGACGCTAGTTTGCAGGATTTAACAAACAAATTAACACAAGCTAATAATACTATATCTCAATTAAATACAAAATATAAATATGCAAGTGGTACAACTTCTACAATAGAACAAAGTGCTAAAAAAGCTTCTTTATATAATACTGATTTTACTAGAAATTTTTCTCCTTGGATTAATATTACTGGACTTAATTTTATTCCAAATATTTTCATTGCTCAATGCGATTATTATGATAGTAATAGTAATTTTAACAAAATATTTGTTTTTGCTTCTTGTAATATTGCAACATTTACTGGAGGTAAAGATTTTGTAAGTGTTAACCAATTTTCTAAAAAAGCAGGTGATGTTAATTATGTAAGTAATCCTTTTCTTTGGAATAATAACAAAAATGATGTTTACATTAATAATAATGGTGTTTTTATTCCTGCAATAACTCCTAGTGTTGCAGGCAACAATTTTAAGTGGCAAGCCATAAAATTTATTTAATAAATGAGGTGATAAAATGGATAGAGCAAATAGAATTATATATGACCAAACAGGCAAAATATTACTCCAAACAGGAGAGGCAACAGGGGATATATTGCCACATGATGAAATAACTGAATTACATTGCATTGATGTTGAGTACGGAAGTATAGACTATACAAGAAATAGGATTGTAGGTATAAATATAGAAACTAAACAACCAATCTTAGAAGAGATACCAGTACATGTAACAGAAGAAGAAAAGAGAATACAAGAGCTAGAGAATCAAATATTATTAAATGAAAATGAAAAAGTAGGAGGATTATTATAGTGAATATAAACAATATTGTAGTGAGAATATTAGCAGAGAGAATCCTAAACAAAGGATTGAACCCTTTGAAAAACAGACCTTTTGAACTAGATGACGTGACTAATGTAGAGTACAGAAAGGCAGTAGAAGATTATATAATTAAAGAAAGTGGAGTAGTAGAAGGAACAGAACCGGCATTATAGATGGTTATTTTTTTATTGAAAGAAGGTGATTAAATGACTTTTAAAGAGTTAGTTAATAAAGTTAGAAATCTTGTATTAGAAGCAAAGAATGTAACTATAGAAGATACAGAAAACAAATTTACTAGTGAAAATGTAGAAGGAGCATTAAAAGAATGTATAGACAGAGCAGATTCGGCTTTTCAAAGTGCCGATAGCGGTAAACAACTAATTGCAACTGCTATCGGCGACCCTGCCACAAAAGAAAATACTTTTGCAGAATTAGCAAATCTTATTGGAGATAGAAAAAGAGTAGTAACTGGTATGAGCAAAATAGTCTCAGATATGAAAGTTTTTATCGAAATTGATAATTCAACAGAGCCCGCTTGTTATATTCCAATACCAAATCTTGAGTTTAAACCTTCGTTTGTATTTGCTGTTTCAGAGATTTATGGTACAGGTAGGAAAGCAAATGAAAGTGCATTTTATATTAATTGCAAGGAAAGAAAATTATTAATATTTACTGAGTCTACTTATAGTTCATCAGGTGCAAATGGTGGATATTCGAAAATTTTTAATCCAGATAGTGCAGTTGTATTCGAAGATTTTGAAACAGATAAAAAAATGTATTTACCAATTGGAAATCGTGGCGCACAAAGTATTTTTTATATAGCAATAGAATAATGGATATGAAAGGCTTAGTTAAATCTAAGTCTTTTTTAATACAAATTAGGAGGTTTTCATGAATGAAGAACTTTTCAAAGAGAATTTGAAACGACATGAGTCAACAATAAATAAACATAATGATGAAATAGACGAATTAAAGGTAGCAAATATAGAGTCTAAAGCAGAACTAAAGGCACTATGTGAGAACTTAAACTCACTTACAAGTATGCTCAAGTGGCTAATTGGAACAATGATTACAACACTAGTAGGATTCTTTATATTTGCCATACAAAAAGGATTATTTTAAATTAGGAGGATAAGAGATGGATAATTTAATAAGTTTCATACCAGAGCAGTTACTAATTTTAGTTGCTGCTCTTTAT